>CAZAIY010000059.1:0-6767 GCA_964485295.1 uncultured Oxalobacter sp.
AGGGTTTCTCCTGTTGAGGTGGCAGAAAGACAAAGCAGTCTTTTGACATCCTTTCCGGTATTGGACAGCATCGCAATCTGTTCCGCCACCATTCTGTCCCTCTGGCTCATCCCTACCGTATCAATCAGGATCGTATGCTTGTTTTTGAGTTCATCAAGAGCAATGCGCAAATCCGCCTGATCCTTGACCGAATGCACCATGACGCCCAGAATTTTTCCGTAAATGCGCAATTGCTCAAATCCGCCAATACGGTATCCGTCTGTTGTAATCAATGCCAGCTTCCCGGCACCATGCCGCATCACAAAACGGGCAGCCAGTTTGGCTGTCGTTGTTGTCTTACCCACGCCTGTCGGACCCACAAGGGCAAAAACACCGCCTTTGTCCAGCAATTCATCTTCATTACTGACCGTCAGAAGGTTCCTGGCCAGGGTACGCTGCACCCAAGCCATGCCACCATTGGCTTTTTCCTGCTGCGGCAAATTATCCACCAGATAACGTGCCATGCCCGGACTGAATCCGGCTGTCAGCATTTCCCGCATCAGCTCTGCCCGGATGGGTTCGCGTTCCTGCTTGGTTCCCCAGGTGATTTCCGCCAGCTGGGTTTCAAACATTTCCCGCATGGCGCGCAATTCCGCCATCACATGTTTTAAACGGGTATCCACAATTTCCGGAGAAACGGAAGCCCCTCTGGAGGAAGAGACGGGCTCCTGCGTTTTTCTGGCCGGTTTACGGGAAACCGGTGCGGCCACCTTTTCGGTCAAAACCGGTTCTTCCGGCAAATATTCCTCTTTGACCGAACGCAGTTTTTCTACAAACTGCTGTGACTTGACAGAAGCGGAAGCGGCTCTTTTTTGTGCCTTGGGTGCCGCTTCCCTGCGGATTTTTTCCGGCATGGGAGCTGCCAGGGCCTCTTTTTCAAAAACAGGTGCCGTCAGTGATGACATGTATTCACTGGCCACTGCCAAAATTTCAACGCCGCCATTTACGTTTCTGTTGGATAAAATGACAGCATCATCACCCAATGTTTCCTTGACTAGGCGCATTACTTCCCGTGATGTGCCTGCGGTAAATTTTTTGACATTCATGCCTGTCCTCCTACAACGGTAGTCACTTTAATTGTTTTCGAATCCGGTAATTCCATATTGGATAGCACTCTCAGATGCGGTACGGCACGACGCAGGAAGCGGGCCAGTAACGGTCTTAATGGTGCCGGTACCAGAAGAACCGGCGGATAGCCCATTTGCTCCTGCTGCTGCGCTGCCTGCTGGGTCTGCACTAACAGGGTATCGGCCAGACCAGGCTCAATTGCCATGCTGTCCGTTCCGCCTGTTTGCAATGCCTGGATTAGCAGACGTTCCAGACGGGCATCCAGTGTAATGACCGGCAGCTCATTGCTGTTCGGGAAAATCTGCTGCACGATGGAGCGTCCCAGTGCAATCCTGATTTTTGCCGTCAATATCACCGGATCCTTGGTCTGATCCGCATTTTCCGCAATCGTTTCAATAATCGTACGCATATCCCGGATATGCACACCCTCTGATAGCAAACTCTGTAAAATCTTCTGAAGCGTCGGCAGCGAAACCATATCCGGTACCAGATTTTCGACCAGTTTTGGTGCTTCCTTCTGCAAATGATCCAGAAGAGCCTGAACTTCCTGACGTCCCAAAAGTTCGGAAGCATACGTGGTGATCAAATGGTTTAGATGGGTTGCCACAACGGTACCGGCATCCACTACGGTGTATCCCATGGTCTGGGCCTGATCCCGCTGACCACCGCCAATCCATGTTGCCGGCAGACCAAATGCCGGATCAATGGTTTCCATTCCCTGCAATGTGCCGGTCACCATACCCGGATTGATTGCCAGAAACTGTCCAAGGAACACTTCGCCATTACCAATCTCAACGCCTTTTAACAGAATGCGGTAAGCGGATGGACGCATCTCCAGGTTGTCACGGATGTGAACGGATGGCGCAAGAAAACCGATTTCCTGTGCAAATTTCTTCCTGATTCCCTTGATCCGCTTGAGAAGTTCTCCGCCCTGGGCCTGATCCACAAGCGGAATCAGACGGTATCCGACTTCCAGACCCAGCGTATCAACAGGCACAATATCCTGCCAGCTGGCTTCTTCCACTTCCGGCACACTGACCGATGGCGGCGCCTCAACGGCAACGGCTCCTGCCTTGCCTTTAACGGAGGTTTTTTCCTGACGAATGCGTTTGGATAGAAGATAGGCTGCTCCGCCCAAAGTGGCTGCCAGTAAAATGAAGGCAATATGGGGCATGCCGGGAATCAGTCCCATACCCCCCACAATGGATGCGGAAATATACATGACCTGCGGTTTTTCAAAGAGCTGGATAATCATCTGACTACCCACGTCCTCATCACTGGCAACACGGGAAACCACAATACCGGCCGCAATGGAAATCACCAGCGAAGGAATCTGGGCAACCAGACCGTCACCGATTGCCAAAAGCATATAGTTGCTGACCGCATCGGAAAAGAGCATGTCATGCTGGACCGTACCGACATACAGCCCGCCCAAGATATTGACAACGGTCACAATAATACCGGCAATGGCATCTCCCCGGACATATTTGCTCGCACCGTCCATCGCACCATAGAATTCCGCTTCCTGTCCGACCTGCTTGCGACGCTCCCTGGCTTCCTGTTCACCTATCAGTCCGGCATTCAAATCCGCATCAATAGCCATCTGTTTACCTGGCATCGCATCCAGAGCAAAACGGGCACCGACTTCAGCAATCCGGCCGGCACCTTTTGTCACAACGACAAAGTTGATAATCGTTAAAATGATGAAGACAACCACACCGACCGTGTAGTTGCCGCCAATCAGAAAGTGTCCGAATGCCTCAATCACCTTACCGGCCGCATCAGGACCGTTATGCCCTTCCGTCAATACCACACGGGTGGAGGCCACATTCAATGACAGACGCAGCATCGTGCTCATGAGCAAAATGGATGGAAAGGCCATGAAATCGAGCGGCTTGACAGTATAAAGACTGGTCAGGAGCACGATGATGGACAAGGCGATATTGAAGCTGAAAAACATGTCCAGCAAAAAGGCAGGCAATGGCAATACCATCATTGCCAGCATCATGATAATCAGAACAGGCGCGGCCAGCGCTCTTGAATTCTGTCCTGTCATCCATGATGGTAACGTCAGCGACCTCATGCAGCAGCTCCTTGTTCATTTAACACTTTCTGATGATGCGGATCCATATGGGATGGCACCGGAATTTCTTTTGGCAGAACAGGACGTCTGCCACCAAACCGATTGAAGGTACGCAGCTGGTAAACATAAGCCAGTACTTCTGCCACAGCGTTATAAAGCGCCTCGGGAATCTGGTCACCCAAATTGGTATGGCTGTACAGGGCACGGGCCAAAGGAGGCGCTTCCAGCATCGGGATATTATGCTGGCCTGCCACTTCACGGATATTGGCGGCAATAATACCCATTCCTTTTGCCAGTACAATCGGTGCACCCATCGAATCTTCCTTGTACTGCAATGCCACTGCATAACGGGTCGGGTTTGTCACAACCACATCTGCCTTGGGCACTTCAGCCATCATCCTTCTTCTTGCCATCTCACGCTGCTGCTGGCGAATCTTGCCTTTGATTTCCGGATTGCCTTCCGAATCCTTGTGTTCCTGACGAACCTCTTCCTTCGTCATTTTCAGCTTGTTCGCGTAATGCCACATCTGATAGGGCGCATCAATCGCCGCAATCACCACCAGTCCACCCACGGTTGCCAAAAACGTAATCAGAATGATATGCCCCATATGCTCAATGCCGCCTTTTGCCGACTGCATGCCCAGCGACATAATGGCATCAATCTGGGTTCCGACAACCAGCCAGGCCACCACACCAACCAAAAGCGTTTTGCCAACCGCCTTTAACAGTTCCACCAGCGCCCGGGTCGATACCATGTTCTTGATACCGTTCATCGGATTCATTTTTCCGAAATTGGGCTGCAGTGCCTTGGTACTGAAAAGCCAGCCGCCAATCAGGAGAGGGGAAGCCAGCGCAATAATCAACAGCATCATGGCAATAGGAGAAAAGGCGAGAACCACTTCAAAAATCCGGGCGATATTGCGCTCAAGAAGAAGCGACATGTCAAACACCTCTTCCCTGGACAAGGTCAGTGCACCGCCTATCATCATGCGAAGTTCCCTGATGAGATTTCCTCCCATCATCAGAAAAGCCAGTCCCCCGCCCAGCAAGATCGTACACGTTGCCAGATCGCGCGATCGGGGAACATCGCCTTCTTCCCGCGCCTTTTCAAGGCGTCTGGGCGAGGCCGACTCGGTTTTCTCAAGATCGCTATCTTCTGCCATGACTCAATAATCCTATTTCGTTACCTGCATATGCGCCTTTTGCGCATTAACCCGCAACTTAACTCAATAACATTATTTCGCGAAACCGTCTGGCGGTATCTGAAGAATAGAGGCAAAAAAACCTCTTTTATTACCTGATATCAAAAAAATGATTGGAAAAACAGATGGTTATAAGAGATTCGTTTCCATAAAATCCGGACAAATCATTGGGTGATGGGATGCACTTTTTGCCAACAGCCTCCCCGATGCCAAAGGGGGTGTAAAAAAGACGTTTTGCATAAAAAAACAGCACACGGCTAAACGGCATGCTGTTTTTCAAAGAAAAGTTTTTATCAGAAGTGTCTCTGACAAAAAACGTTATTTGGACGGCATTTTTTCAAAAATTTTCGCCAGCTTTTCATCCAAAGTTGCTGCCGTAAAGGGTTTGACGACATAGCCACTTGCACCAGCCTTGGCTGCCTCGATAATATTTTCTCTCTTGGCTTCTGCTGTTACCATCAGCACAGGCAGATAGGAAAGATTCTCATCAGCCCGGATATTCTTCAGCATCGTCAGACCATCCATATTAGGCATATTCCAGTCTGATACCACAAAATCGTATTTATCATTCTTGAGCTTGGATAACGCCTGCGCGCCATCTTCGGCTTCATCCACGTTCGTATATCCCAATTCCTTTAGAAGATTGCGAATAATACGCCGCATGGTTGAAAAGTCATCGACAACTAGAAATTTCATTTTTGGATCAGCAGCCATGCAAACTTCCTTACTTCAAATTCATAAAATAATTCTATTTTACAAAATATACATCATTTTTTATCGACAAAAATCGACTTATCTTAAACACGTAAAGCTCTTGAACTGTTTTTGGCCAGATATTCAAGCACTTTTCTTGGCAAATCCCGTAAAGGTGCCTGCTCATGAACAGCCCCCGCCATGACGGCTTCCCGCGGCATGCCATAAACAATACAACTTGCCTCATCCTGGGCAAAATTGTAGGCTCCGGCTTCCCGCATTTCCCGCATGCCGATGGCACCATCCTTACCCATACCCGTTAAAATCACGCCAACGGCGTTGGGTCCGGCCGCTTTCGCTGCCGAACGGAACAGGACATCTACCGACGGGCGATGACGGCTGACCGGAGGTCCCTGATCAAGCTGGGTCATATAGTTCGCCCCACTTCTTTGCAACAGCATATGGGAATGCCCCGGTGCAATATAGGCATGACCGGGCAAAACCCGTTCATTGCCCTGTGCTTCAATCACATTGATTCGGCACAGCCCGTTCAGTCTCTGCGCAAATGATTTTGTAAAGCCTTCCGGCATATGCTGCACAATCAGAATACCGGGTGCATCGGGCGGCAGCTGGACAAGAAATTCCTTGATCGCTTCCGTTCCACCAGTCGAGGCACCAATAATAATCAGTTTTTCACTACTGATCATTGTCGTTTTGATAGCAGGAGGCGGAGCCACGCCTTTTCGGGACTTGACCCGAATTTTGGCACTGGCGGCAATGCGGATTTTTTCTGCAATCATCTCCGCATATTCCTGCATGCCACTTCGAATCGAGACTTTCGGCTTGGTTACAAAATCAACGGCTCCCAGTTCCAGTGCGCGCATGGTAATTTCGGAACCTTTTTCCGTTAGCGACGACACCATCACTACCGGAGTAGGACGAAGCGTCATCAGCCTTTCCAGAAAATCCAGCCCATCCATTTTGGGCATTTCAACATCAAGCGTAATAACATCCGGATTCAGTTGCCTGATCATATCGCGTGCAATAATAGGATCCGGTGCCACACCGACTACTTCCATATCAGACTGGCTGCTGACAATCTCTTTCATGACGCCCCGAATCAGCGCAGAGTCATCAACAACCACTACCTTGATCTTAGACATTTTCCTGTTTACCCTTTAAAAACGAGTTCTCATCCCGCTAATGATTATTATTACCAAAAAACCACCTGATCGCAACAAACCACCAGCTGAAAAAGAAAGAGAAAACTGCTAAAAAAAGATTAAAAATCCTGCCAGTTGCTCCTGTTATTCGTTATATGTTATTGCCTACATGGTTGACCCACAGTATCGTTTGACGCTGAACCTGGGCCAGAGTCTCATACCCCCCTTTCAGTTTTTCATCAATAAACTGCTTGACTTTACCTGTTTCATCCTTTTCGATGGCTTCAACCAAGGACAGCAACTCTCCCAGAACCCCTTTTTTACTCAGCAGGGCTTCGCTGACTTCCGGCATGAGATTTAATGTTTCCAGAAAAGTTTTAGTCTCTATCCCCAAAAGCGCTTCCATCATGGAAACGATACCGGTAATGAAAGCCCCCTCCGAATAAGGTTCCCAGGCCTTGTTGGACAACGCCATCAATTCCATGAATTTGCCTCTGCTGGCGGCCTGCTGGACCAAAA
>CAZAIY010000060.1:0-6728 GCA_964485295.1 uncultured Oxalobacter sp.
CTGTTGCGGCGGCAGAAACCGCTATTGGACTTGCGATTTTGGTTGTCTTGTTCCGCAACTTGAATTCAGTCAATGTTGAAGATATTGATAGTTTGAAAGGATAAGGTGGAGGCATATGAGCGGTTTTAATCTGGCGCCGGCTTATCCGGAACTTGTTTTGCTGCTACTGACAATCGGTATTTTGATTGTGGATATGTTTTTGCCGCGTGGCAAACAGAGTGTGACATGGCTTTTTTCTCTTGCCACAACAGGTATTTGCGCGGCATTTATTTTCTATCTTTTTACCAATAATGCTTTTCAGGGTAATGAGACAACGTATATTTTTGAAAACATGTTTGTTTCGGATACCGTATCTGACCTGCTCAAACTCCTTACCTGCATAGTCATGTTTGTGGCCTTGCTTTATTCCCATCGCTATGTTTATGAAAGAAATATGGTAGGCGGTTTCATTGGCGGGGAATTTTATGTTCTGGCGTTATTTTGCCTGCTTGGGCAACTCATTGTTATTTCCAGTGCCCACTTCCTTGTATTGTATCTGGGTATTGAATTGATGTCCCTGCCTTTGTATGCCATGGTGGCAATGAGAAGAAATAACAGTCAGGTTTCTGAAGCGGCGATAAAGTATTTTATTTTGGGAGCACTTGGATCCGGTTTTCTTTTGTACGGTATTTCAATGTTGTATGGTGCAACCGGAACATGTGATTTAAAGGAAGTCGCCAGGATATGTGCATTGGGTGATGTCAATAAAACCGTATTGATTTTTGGTGTGGTTTTTATGGTTTGTGGCATGGCTTTCAAATTGGGTGTGGCGCCATTTCATATGTGGGTTCCGGATGTTTATGAAGGTGCCCCGACAGCGGTTACGTTACTTATTGGTACAGCCCCAAAATTGGCTGCTTTTGCGCTTTTTTTGCGGGTACTTGTGGAAGGAATGACGTCTGTGGCAAATGACTGGCAGCAAATGCTGGTGATTATTTCCGTTCTTTCCATGGGTATTGGAAATATTACGGCTTTGGCTCAAACCAACATCAAGAGAATGCTTGCTTATTCCACTATCGGGCAAATGGGTTTCATGCTTTTGGGTCTGCTATCAGGAGTCGTTAATCAAGGAGATCTGGAATTTTCAGCAAATGCCTATAGTGCTTCATTTTTTTATACGTTTATTTATGTTTTGTCCGTATTGGGGGCGTTTGGAATAATATTGACCCTTTCCTATACCGGCTATGAATCGGATAAATTGGATGATTTTCGGGGATTATATCGAAGAAGTCCGTGGCATGCTTTTATGATGCTGCTGTTTATGTTGTCGCTTGCGGGGATCCCGCCTTTAGCCGGTTTTTATGCAAAATGGGCGGTTTTGCAGGCATTGGTGGCGTCAGGAAGAGTCTGGCTGGCTGTGTTGGCGGTGGTTTTGTCGGTTGTTGGTACTTTTTATTATCTTCGCGTTGTGAAATTGATGTACTTTGACCAGCCGATTGTGACCGGCAAAATCGTTCTTTATCGCGCAGAAACGCTGATGCTGGGTTTTAATACAATAGCAATCGTTTTGCTTGGCATTTTGCCCGGTTTTTTAATGGGGATGTGTTACAGCAGCATTCATCGTGCATTGGCTTTCTGAAATCGTTAACTGATAAAATCTGTTTTTTCTTTTCTTTTTTTATATTCATGTCTGGTAATACATTTGGCACATTATTTACGGTTACGTCTTTTGGGGAATCGCACGGAGAAGCGATCGGATGCATTATTGATGGATGTCCCCCTGGTATGGTTTTGTCAGAAAACGATATTCAACCGGAATTGAATCGTCGAAAGCCGGGAACTTCCCGTCATGTTACGCAACGCAAGGAATCGGATACGGTACAGATTCTTTCCGGAACTTACGAGGGTAAAACAACCGGAACACCTATTGCATTACTGATAAAAAATGAAGATCAGCGCAGTAAGGATTATGGCAATCTGGCAGAGGTTTTTCGTCCGGGGCATGCCGACTATACCTATTGGCAGAAATATGGTATTCGTGATCATAGAGGCGGTGGCCGTTCCTCTGCCAGATTGACAGCCATGCTGGTTGCTGCCGGTGCGGTGGCAGGAAAATGGTTAATGGAAAAATATGCAATAACGGTAAAGGCCTGTTTGGGACAGCTGGGAGAAATTCCTATTCCATTTCATTCCTGGGAAGCCACCCGGGATAATCCTTTTTTCGCCCCGACAGGTGACCATACCGTTTTGGATCAGATGGAAGCATTAATGGATACATTGCGTCGCGAGGGGGATTCCATCGGCGCACGTGTCAATGTGGTTGCCCAAAATGTACCGGTTGGATTGGGAAATCCTTTATATGAAAAACTGGACGCAAAAATTGCGCATGCCATGATGGGATTAAATGCGGTAAAGGGAGTTGAAATCGGATCCGGTTTTGATTCGATTTCCCTAAGAGGATCAGTCAATAATGATGAATTGACACCTGACGGGTTTAAAACGAATTATGCCGGAGGCATATTGGGTGGCATTTCAACCGGACAGGATATTACGGTTTCTCTGGCTATCAAGCCGACGCCTTCCATACGCATTTCAAGACAATCTATTGATATTTATGGTAAGGATGTCGCATTGGAGACACATGGCAGACACGATCCCTGTGTAGGCATTCGGGCGGTCCCCGTTGCGGAAGCGCTATTGAAACTGGTTCTGATTGACGCCATTTTACTGAATCGTGCGCAATGTCATGATGTTCATGTTTTAACACCCAAAATTGGCAAGTCTTACGAATAAGGCTAAAACAGGGTAAAAACGGATGTAAAGTTTGTGCAAACGGATTCTTCTTGGCCAAAGCAATCATTTAATTTTGGTTTTTTCTTTTTTTGCTATTACAGCTTTGTCGGAGTTTTTCCTCCTTATGTTTCCCTTTTTTTTGCGCATAGGGGAATTGGTGCTGTTGAGATTGGCATTTTAATGTCATTGATGCAGGCCATGCGGATTGTCGGACCGAACCTTTGGGGATGGGTAGCAGATGTAACTCAAAGACGATCCCGTGTTTTGCAATTAACGGCGATTTTTGCATTAGTGACTTTTTTTTCACTTTTTTGGGGAAAAACGTTCTTTCAGTTTGCGCTGGTAATGATTGCCATTAATTTGTTTACCAGTGCACAGGGTCCGTTATCCGACGCCATCATGCTTGCCGAAATGCGAGGAAATTTATTGCGTTATGGACAACTGCGACTTTGGGGATCGGTTGGATATATTGTCATGACTTCAGCCGTCGGTTTTTTTCTTGATTATTATGGAATTGAATGGATGCCGTGGATTGGCGCAATGATTCTGGCACTGGTTTTTTGTGTCAGTATGCGCATTTACGATACGGCATCATATTCCGTAAAACAGGAAAAAAAATCCATCTGGCCCGTTTTGATGCGAAAAGATGTTCTGACATTTATGATTTCCGCCTGTTTTATGCTGTTTGCCCATGCCGGTCTTTATGCTTTTTATTCTCTTTATTTGGAGCAGCTTGGCTATAGTAATATGACCATTGGGTTAATGTGGGCATTTGGCGCGACTGCTGAAATCGTGTTTTTCATTTACCAGTCAAAAATTTTTGATCGTTTTGGGATCAAAGCGGTGATGCTGACAAGTCTTTTTTTGGCTGTTGTCCGGTTTTTTATGATTGGCGTAGGAGCGGAATCATTCATCATTCTTCTTGTTGCCCAATTACTCCATGCGGCTACTTTTGGCGGACATCATTCCGCTTCCATTATTACCATGCAACGATGGTTTTCAGGGGCACTTCAGGCAAGAGGGCAAGCTGCTTTTATTAGCGTATCCTATGGTATTGGAGGCACTTTGGGTGGACTTTTTCTGTCCTTTATCTGGGGAAAACTGGGTGCACAGGCAGTCTATTTGTTTTCTTCCGTTTTTGCCTTGCTGGCATTGGGAACAGCCGTTCTGTCTTTTCATTGGCAAAAGCATTTTGCCATAGCTGAAAGTGTTTCTTTTTTTAAAGAATAGCCTGTGAATATGGCATAATATTTCCCTCATTAAAGATATGGGGCGTTTTCACTATGCCAAAAACACTTTACGATAAACTTTGGGAATCTCATATTGTCCGTACCGAAGAAGATGGTACGGTTGTCCTTTATATTGATCGTCATCTTCTGCATGAAGTCACCAGCCCGCAGGCATTTGAAGGACTTAGAATGGCAAATCGGAGTCCATGGAGAAGATCGGCGAATTTGCTGGTTGCCGATCATAATGTTTCCACTGCAGATCGCTCTGGCGCCATCAAGGATCCCATATCGCGCCTTCAAATTGAAACGCTGGATTCCAATGCCAAAGAATATGGCCTGACGTATTTCAATATGAATGATATCCGGCAGGGTATTGTGCATGTTATCGGTCCTGAACAAGGAGCAACTTTGCCTGGCATGACCGTGGTTTGCGGGGATTCCCATACATCAACTCATGGGGCATTTGCCTGTTTGGCGTTTGGTATTGGAACTTCCGAAGTTGAACATGTCCTTGCCACCCAAACGCTACTGGCCAAAAAATCGCGTTCAATGCTTGTTGAAGTGGAGGGGGATTTGTTGCCCGGTGTTACGGCAAAAGATATTGTGCTCGCTATTATTGGAAAAATCGGTACCGCAGGGGGTACAGGATATGCCATAGAGTTTGCCGGATCAGCTATTCGTGGTTTATCCATGGAAGGTCGTATGACGATTTGCAATATGGCAATTGAAGCAGGAGCAAGATCCGGGATGGTTGCCGTGGATGAAACAACCCTAAATTATGTCAAGGATCGCCCCCTTTCACCTAAAGGAAAAGACTGGGAACGTGCCGTAGAAAAATGGAAAGAATTATATTCTGATCCAGGGGCCAAATTTGACACGGTTGTCAAAATGGATGCCTCACAAATACGGCCACAGGTAACTTGGGGAACTTCTCCTGAAATGGTTACTTCCATTGAAGATCGGGTTCCCGACCCGATAAGGGAATCGGATCCGGTCAAACGGGATGCAATAGAAAAAGCATTGAAATACATGGGACTTAAACCCAGTCAGTTGATTACCGACATTATGATTGACAAGGTCTTTATCGGATCCTGTACCAATTCCCGTATTGAGGATTTGCGTGAAGCCGCAAAAGTGGTTAAAGGCAAAAAGCGCGCATCCAATGTCAAATTGGCTTTGGTTGTGCCTGGCTCCGGACTGGTAAAAAAACAGGCTGAGGCGGAAGGACTGGATAAAATTTTTATTGAAGCTGGTTTTGAATGGCGTGAACCCGGGTGTTCAATGTGTCTGGCCATGAATGATGATCGCCTGTCTCCGGGAGAACGTTGCGCATCTACATCCAATCGCAATTTTGAAGGTCGTCAGGGTCCGGGGGGGCGAACACATTTGGTTTCCCCTGCCATGGCTGCGGCAGCCGGTATTGCCGGACATTTTGTTGATGTACGTAAATTATTTTGAATAATTGGAAAAAGTACAGAAGAATTTTTGCGGAAAATAAAGGACGATTATGGAAAAATTTACAAGACATCAAGGGCTGGTCGTTCCTCTTGATCGCGTTAATGTCGATACGGATGCCATTATTCCCAAGCAGTTTTTGAAGTCTATCCAACGAACCGGTTTTGGTCCCAATTTATTTGATGAGTGGCGATATCTGGATCACGGGGAACCCGGTATGGATAATTCAAAACGTCCACTCAATCCTGATTTTGTTTTGAACCAGCCTCGATATCAGGGTGCAACCATTCTTTTGGCCCGTGAAAATTTTGGGTGTGGTTCTTCCCGTGAACATGCTCCCTGGGCCTTACAGCAATATGGGTTTAAAGCGATTATTGCTCCAAGTTTTGCAGACATTTTTTTCAATAACAGTTTTAAAAATGGTCTTTTGCCGGTCGTTTTGACAGAAGAGCAGGTTTCAACACTTTTCAGGGAAGTACAGTCCCAGCCCGGATATCAATTAACGGTTGATCTTGAAGAACAGGTTGTAATGGATGTCAATGGTCATATTCGTTATTCATTTACGATAGACCCTTTCCGAAAATACTGCCTTTTAAATGGATTGGATGATATTGGACTGACGTTGCGTCACGCAGAAAGTATTCGGGAGTTTGAAAAATCCCGAATTAAAGATCAACCCTGGCTTGCCAATACAATTTAGGTTTCTTTTTCTTCTTTATAGTTGAATCTGTTTTGAGGAAACGCGGTTTCGTCCCTCGGTTTTTGATTGATACAAAGCTTCATCTGCTTGCCTGATAAGCAGTTCTTCCAGAGTGTCGGGAGAAAGGTTTGAATCATGCGTTAGCATGGTCAATCCGAAACTGACTGTTATTTGAATCGTTCCATCCGGAATTGGAATGGTCAGGTTTTCGCAAAGAACACGAAGTTTTTCAAAAACACGAATACCTTCTTTTAAGGAAGTATGCGGTAGCAGGAAAATAAATTCTTCGCCACCATACCGGGCAACAATATCGGACGCACGAAGATTTTCCTGAAATACTTTGGCAACCTGTTTTATGACGGCATCTCCAACAGGGTGTCCATAGTTGTCATTGATTGTTTTGAAATGATCTATATCGGCCACACATAGGCAAAGATCCAGATTATGTCTGAGGGAAAGAGCAATTTCCTGCCGGGATGCTTCGATAAAATATTTCCGATTCCATAATTCAGTCAAAGGATCCTTGTAAGCAAGCAATCGAAATTCATCAGATCGGGCCTGCAATGTGGCAA
>CAZAIY010000061.1:0-6677 GCA_964485295.1 uncultured Oxalobacter sp.
ATATCCGTATCAATAAAACCTGGCGCAACACAATTTACCGTGATATTGCGATTGCCGAGTTCTCTTGCCAAAGCCCTGCTCATGCCTTCTACAGCCGCTTTGGATGCCGCATAGTTCATCTGGCCGGCATTACCCAAAGACCCAACTACTGACGTAATATTAATGATTCGACCATCCCGTTGTTTCATCATGCCACGAAGTACCGCACGAGACAAACGGGAAACGGCATTCAGATTGACTTCCAAAACCCGATTCCACTCTTCGTCCTTCATACGCATCGCCAGATTATCCTGCGTAATACCGGCGTTATTTACGAGAATATGAATGGTCGCATACTCTTTTTGAATTGCTTCCACTACAGCAAAACAGCGTTCAGCATCGCTGACATCTAAAACAACCCCTTTTCCTGCTCCAGGACGGATTTGTTCCAACGCTTTGGTAATGGCTGCCGCACCAACTTCAGATGTTGCTGTTCCGACAACTGTTGCTCCCTGACGAGCCAGCTCCAATGCAATTGCATGACCAATACCTCGTGAAGCTCCCGTGACAAGAGCTACCTTACCCTGCAAATTCCGTGAAGTCATTTTAATGCCTCCAGTACACTTTCCAATGATGCCTGATCAACAATGGCACTGCCTGTAACGGATCCATCAATACGGCGGCATAACCCCGCCAATACTCTTCCCGGACCACATTCAACCACTGAAGTAATTCCCATAGATGCCATTTTCTTAATGGTTTCAACCCATCTGACGGAACTGGCAACCTGTCTGACCAAGGCATCTTTAATGGCTTCCGGATCATTCAGAATCGCAACATCCACATTGTTAATCAATGGAATTTCCGGCGCAGAAAATGTCAATCCGGCCATGTATTCTTTCAAACGTTCAGAAGCCGGCGTTAAAAGAGAAGAATGAAACGGTGCGGACACCGGCAACATAATGGCTCTTTTTGCTCCTCTGGCTTTTGCCGCTTCACAAGCCCGCTCCAGTGCCCCCTTATGACCGGCAATAACCAATTGGGCAGGGGCATTGAAATTGGCAGGCTCAACGATTTCTCCCTGTGCCGCTTCCGCACAGGCCGCCATCACATCTTCATCTGACAGTCCTAAAATTGCTGCCATTCCCCCTTGTCCGACCGGAACCGCTTCCTGCATGGCCTGCGCACGAAAACGTACCAGACGAACGGCATCCGCAAAAGGAATCACCCCGGCAGCAACCAATGCGGAAAATTCTCCCAAACTGTGCCCGGCAACCACTTCCGGTTTTTTACCGCCAGCGGCAATCCATGCACGATAAAACGCAACGGAGGAACTCAGCATAACCGGTTGGGTATTCGTTGTCAGATCCAGATCTTCCTTGGGACCTTGTGCGATCAGTTTAGCAATATCCATCTGAATCGCTTCAGATGCTTCAGCAAGTGTTTCAGATACAACCGGATTATCAGCAAACCCATTTAGCATTCCAACTGCCTGAGACCCTTGACCAGGAAAAACAAAAGCAAATTTAGACATGTCAAACTTTTCTGTTCAGATTAACGTTAATAAATAGAAATTCAAAAAAAGCTACATTGTTGCGAGAACAGCACCCCAGGTCAAGCCACCGCCTAACGCAACCATCAGGACTTTCTGTCCCGGTTTGATACGGCCATCACGCACCGCTGTATCCAGGGCAAGTGGTATTGAAGCCGCTGAGGTATTACCATGCTGATCCACTGTCTTGATCACATGGTCTTCCGTAATTCCCATCTTTTTGGCAGAACTTTGCATGATCCGGATATTGGCCTGATGCGGAATCAGCCAATCCACTTCCGAAGTGGGTGTATTGGTCATTTCAAGTACTTCCACACCAACCCGATCCATCAGTGTGACGGCCAGTTTATAAACAGCCGTGCCATCCATATACAGGAAAGCCTGTCCTTCAATTGCCCCCTGATTCAATTTGCCTGTCATGTACAAAATGTCATTATAACTGCCATCCGCATGCAAACGGGATCCCAAAATGCCGGGTTCTTCCGATGCGGTAACAACAACCGCGCCCGCGCCATCTCCAAAAAGGACACAGGTCGTGCGATCCTGAAAATTCAATATGCGGGAATAAACTTCCGCACCGATTACCAAAATATTTTTATAGGTGCCTGAACGGATGAAATTGTCGGCAACACTCAAAGCATAAACAAATCCACAGCATACGGCCTGAACATCCATTGCGGCACAGCCATGAATATCCAGTTTTTTTTGAACGACACTGGCCGTGTTGGGAAAACCGCCCAAATAATCCGGTGTTGCCGTTGCAACAATAATCATATCAATATCCTGGGGTGCCATTTTCGCCATTTCCAGGGCATTTCGTGCGGCCTGAACACCCAGATCACTTGATAGTACGTCCTTGTCAGCAAAATGCCTTGCTGCAATACCACTTCTTGAGCGAATCCACTCATCAGAACTTTCCACTCCCTGTTCTGCCAAGATATTAATCAGTTCCTCATTCGTGACACGTCTCGGAGGAAGATAACTGCCAGTCCCAATTATTTTTGCATAAACTGTCATGCTGTTTTCTATCCCTGTTTTTCTGATGATGCCATTGCCGTTTCAGCATCATTTGTATTTTCTGATTTCTGTATGAATTCCGCCATCATTGTCGACATACGCGACATCACATTACTGTTGACGGCATCATAGGCACGACGAATGGCACATTCAAATGCAAATGCATCCGCACTGCCATGACTTTTAAAAACCAACCCTCTCAAGCCAAGCAAACTGGCTCCATTAAAACGGGAAGGATTCAACCTTTCACGAATCGACTTGAGAGCCTGTCTTGCAAGCAATGCCCCAAACATATTAAAAAAACTGCTTTTGAATTCCGAAATGAGAACCTGTCTGAAAAACCGGCCAAGCCCTTCAACAGACTTCAATGTTACATTACCTACAAATCCATCGCAAACAATGACATCACAAGTCCCCTCAAATATGTCATTGCCCTCCACATTGCCAAGGTAATTCAATGCTCCCTTACCGGCTTCCATTTTCAGCAGTTCAGCGGCATTTTTGACAACCTCGTTGCCCTTGATTTCCTCCGTACCGACATTTAACAGACCGACCCGGGGCCTGGGATGACCTTCTACCGCAGAAAACAATAATGACCCCATGATGGCAAACTGGTGTAAATGCTCGGCCTCACAATCCACATTCGCGCCCAGATCCAGTGCATAGGTCGGCTCCCCTTTCTGGTTTGGCAAAATGGCACAAATCGCAGGCCGATCCACACCCGGCAGGGTTCTTAAAATATAACGGGATATGGCCATTAATGCCCCCGTGTTTCCTGCCGACACACAGGCTTTTGCATTACCGTTTTTAACCTGTTCAATGGCCACACGCATGGAAGATTTGCGTTTTTTCCTTAACGCAATTTCCAATGGATCATCCATCTCGACAACTTCCGTTGCGTTCTGAATGGAAATACGGGGATGATTTTCCGCTTGCTGTTTCTTTAACTGTTCAACAATCAGTTCTTCCTTGCCGACCAAAATCAATTCGGCATCGGATACCTGCTTGAGAAACGCAAGTGAAGCAGGAATGGTGACAGGCATGCCATGATCACCCCCCATACAATCAATTGAAATCTTTATACTGTCCGATTCGCTCTGAGCCACGCCCATACGGATAATCTATCCGCCTCCAACGACTTTCAGTCTTGCATAACATAAAATGGCGCACGGTAACAAACCGACTGCGCCACATCTCACTTTAAACAATCAAATTACTCATCATTTTTGGTTTTCATCACCTTCTTGCCACGATAATATCCGTTAGGACTTACGTGGTGACGACGGTGTTTTTCACCCGATGTCGGCTCAACTGACAGATTGGTTGCAACGAGCGCATCATGAGAACGGTGCATTCCCCGTTTCGATGGTGATTTTTTATTTTGTTGAACTGCCATAATTACTCCTGAATCAAAATTTCGAGAATTCTATCACATTCATCCCTGATTACGGAAAATCAGTCTGTTTTTCCGTCAATTTTCCACCAATGTTTAACGTTTTTTGTTGTTTCCTGTCCTTAAATTCCTCAATACGGCAAAAGGCGACTCTTTTTTAAGCGCCTTGACCTGCCTGTCGTCATTAGGACACATTTCATGCCGCGGTGAAAGTGGAATACTTAATAAAACCTCATCTTCCACCAAAACCATCACATCCATTTGCGCTTCCCTAACGATAACTTCCGTTGGATCATCGGATGCCAGCCCGTCCTCGATCTCATCGGCTTCATCCTCGCTATCGGCAAGAATAATAAACGCTTTTGAATCCAGCTCAAAAGAAAAAGCTTCAAGACAGCGCTGGCAAATCAGATCGATTTTCCCCTTTACCGTTAAATCAACCTGAAAATGCCCGGATGAATGCACCCTTCCTGCTAATGTCCATACCAATTCATCCGATGTATTGAGGCACATCGACGAAAGTCGTTCCAAATCCGAAATTCTTACCCTGCCTTCCAGCCTGTGATTTTTCTGGCAAAATTCGGTAGCATCCTCAAGAAAAACAGCCATATATCAGACGATGGTAATAAAACCTGCGATAATAACAATAATGTCCCTTTTTAGTCAAAGATTTACTGCTTTTTTTATGAATTTTTTATGAATGTATCTTCATTTCCACACCTGATTTTGGCTTCCGGCTCCCTTTACCGTCGTGAGTTGCTAAATCGCTTGAACCTGCCTTTTGAAGTTGTCGTACCTGATGTTGATGAAACCCCTTACCCGGGTGAACTGCCCCAGGATACCGCATTGAGACTTTCCGTAAAAAAGGCCACCGCCATTGAAAAAAAATATCCTCACGCCATTATCATTGGTTCCGATCAGGTCGCCACACTGGATAATCGGCAAATTGGCAAACCAGGTACACACGAAAAGGCATTGCAACAGTTAATGGATATGCGTGGCCGGTGTGTCATTTTTCACACGGCTGTCTGTGTTTTAAACGGAACGGAAAACGATCCGGACAAAAAAATACAAACAGCCAATGTACAAACGGCCGTTACATTTCGCAACCTTCCCGAAACGGAACTCGAAGCCTATTTACAGGCTGAAAAACCCTATGACTGTGCAGGAAGTGCCCGAAATGAAGCTTTGGGAATCATCCTGATAGGGAAAATCGAAAGCACGGATCCAACCGCCTTAACCGGTTTGCCATTGATCACATTGACAACCATGCTTCGAAATTGTGGCGTTTCATTCTTTTCCAGAAAATCATTGTTATGAACACCGGCACCCTTTACCTTATTCCTGCAACACTCGGGATATCAGAAAATGAACAGGATGCTTTGGCTCACATCATTCCTGAAGACGTTAAAACAAAAACGGCCTCGTTAACCTATTTCATTGCTGAAAATGCGAAATCCGCACGCGCCCATTTAAAGGAAATTGCCAAAACCAGAAAACTGGCTCTTCCCATACAGCAAATTCACATTGCCGAATTGAATGTGCAGACAAAAGAAGACGCTTTCATCACGCTTTTGGAACCCCTTTTGGCAGGCAAAGATGCCGGACTGATTTCCGAAGCAGGGGTTCCTGCCGTAGCAGACCCTGGCGCCCATCTTATCGCACTTGCCCACCAAAAAGGCATCCAAATCAGACCTCTGGTCGGTCCTTCTTCCATTTTGCTGGCTCTTATGGGAAGCGGTTTAAATGGCCAAAGCTTTGCGTTCAATGGCTATTTGCCGACAAATCCCATTGAACGGGTCAAACAGATCCGTGCACTGGAAAAATATTCCCGCCAAAACCGGCAGACCCAGATTTTCATTGAAACGCCTTATCGAAACCAGGTTCTTTTTGATGCGTTTTGCGAAAACCTGAATGCAAAAACAAGGTTATGTATTGCAACGGATCTGACCTTATCAACCGAATCCATTCAAACCAAAACGATTGATCAATGGCAAAAAACGAAAAAACAGAATAAAACCCAGGATATCCAGAAAAAACCCAGTATTTTCCTTTTTCTGGCAGGTTAATCAACTATCGGCCAAAATCCATGCCCGACGATGTCTGGATTTGATAAGTGGCTTCAGTATCCTGGCCGAGTAAAGCCGTTAAGTGAGGCATCAGGTTTTCCAGAAAAGCCTGTAACTTCCAGGGCGGATTAATGAGATACAGGCCACTGCCATATAACCCCAAGCCATCCGGACTGGCCCGACGTACAGTCAAAGTCACATTTATCCATTCCTTTACCGGCAGTTTCTTTAGCTGATCAGGAAAACGCTTTGCTTCCAGGCGGCTCAAAACAGGATACCAAACCAGATAAACCCCACTGGCAAAACGTTTTAGCGCCTCCTTTAATGTCGACATGACCGATTGATAATCCGATTTGTTTTCATAGGAAGGATCCATTAAAACGACAGCGCGTCTGGAAGGAGGTGGCAATTGCCCTTTCAATGCGGCAAATCCGTCCCTTTTTTCAATCATGATCCTTTTGCCACGACGACTTGTGTTTTCCGGAAAAACACCCTTTGACGGGGACATTTCAGTAAAAAGAGCGGTTAAAGCCTGATTTTCAGCCGGATGCCATTCAAAAAATCTTAGGCGATCCTGATTTCTGAGCAGCCTCTCTGCAAAATAAGGCGATCCCGGATAATGACGCAACCTGCCATCGGGATTCAAATCCCGGATAAAACGGCAATA
>CAZAIY010000062.1:0-6637 GCA_964485295.1 uncultured Oxalobacter sp.
TTGTCTTTAATGGAAAAGGGGGAGATCAGTCGGGAAGATTTTATGCAGGAAATTACTGAAATGACCCAGGCGATCGTTAAGCGTGCCAAGGAGTATGATGAGGAAACCATACCAGGTGATTATGCAACTTTACATTCGCCATGTCCTGAATGTGGTGGCATGGTCAAAGAAAATTATCGTCGTTTTGCCTGTGCAAATTGTGAGTTTTCGATCAGTAAAACGCCAGGTAGCCGTCAGTTTTCCATAGATGAAGTTGAAGAGTTGCTACAAAAAGGTCAAATTGGTCCTTTGCAAGGTTTTCGATCAAAAATGGGGCGTCCATTTAATGCGCTTTTAAAAATAGTTTCTGATAGCGAAGGGCATTACAAACTGGAGTTTGATTTTGGACAACCAAAAGAAGATGAAGAAAGTCAGACCGTTGATTTTAGTAATCAGGTTTCTTTAGGATTCTGTCCAAAGTGTCGAGGTAATGTTTTTGAATTGCCACTTTCCTATGTCTGTGAAAAAGTGGCAAAAACACCCAAAACCTGTGACTTTAGAAGTGGAAAAATTGTTTTGCAGCAGGAAATTGTGCCGGAACAAATTAAAAAGTTATTAAATGAGGGTGTAACGGATCTTTTAACGGGTTTTGTATCACAACGAACCCGCCGGCCTTTTAAAGCTTATTTGGCTTTGGGAAAAGGTGGCAAAATAGAATTTCGTTTTGAAGATAAAAAAACTTCGGCATCCCCAAAACCATCAAAATCAGCATCTATTAAAAAAGTTGCATCCAAAAAAACAGGGACTCGTAAAACCAGTACCAAAGAACAAACACCAAAAGGAACACGTTCCAGATCAAAAGCATAAATTAAAGGCATGTTTCATACATGCCTTTAATTTATTGAAACAATCTGTTTACCAGCATGATCCGGTATTTTTCCGATTAAACGTGTCCTAAAACAGGACCGGGGACATAGGGTTTTTCAAGTTCCTTGATTTCGTCTTCGGTTAGAGAGACGGATGCGGCCACAATAGCTTCTTCCAATTGATGCATTTTGGATGCACCGACAATTGGAGCCGTTACGCCTTTATGCAAAAGCCAGGCATAGGCAACTTGTGCGTTGGATAACCCCTTTGCCTTGGCAACCTGGGTTAAGGTGTTAACAATTTTGAAAGCGGCATCATTATAAAAATAACGTAATGCCATTTCATCCGTTTTTGCTCGAACAGTTGCCGCATTGTTTTTTTCGTCTTTATCTTCCGGCTTTCTGTTTCCTGCCAAAAATCCCCGTGCGAGTGGACTCCAGGGGATTAATGCCACACCTTGATCCTTGCAAAGCGGAATCATTTCGCGTTCCTCTTCGCGATACATCAGGTTATAGTGGTTTTGCATGGATACAAAAGGAGTCCAGTTGTTTTCCTTAGCAATTTGCTGTGCTTTGGCAAATTGCCATGCCCACATACTGGATGCGCCGATATAACGAACTTTTCCTGATTTCACAACATCGTGAAGGGCTTCCATAGTTTCTTCAATAGGCGTGCTGTAGTCCCAACGATGGATCTGGTATAAATCAATATAATCTGTACCCAACCGTTTCAAGGAAGCATCAACGGCATCAAAAATGTGTTTTCTGGAAAGACCACTGGTATTGGGTGGAGAACTGGAGCGTTTTGCTGAAGCAGCATCATAGCTCATATCTGTATCGGAAACATGAAAAAAAACTTTTGTTGCGATAACAACTTCTTCACGCCTGGTATATTCTTTTAATAACTTTCCTGTTAGTTCTTCAGATACCCCATTGGAATACATATTGGCAGTATCAAAAAAATTGATACCTGCTTCCACTGCCCGGCGAACAAATGGACGGGAGGCCTGCTCATCCAATACCCAAGGGCGCCAGTCTGGAGAACCATATGTCATCATGCCTAAACAAATAGGAGAAACACGAAGTCCTGTTGCACCAAGGTTTACATATCGCATCAGAATTCCTTTCTTATTTTTTGAGTAACTTTTGGGGTTCTATATTGAGCTGCTTGAGTTTTCTGTATAAGTGTGTCCGTTCCAAACCGGCTCTTTCAGCAACTCGAGTCATGCTTCCGCCTTCTATGATGAGATGATGCTCCAGATAAATTCTTTCAAACATATCTCTGGCTTCTCTTAAAGGAAGATTAAAGTTTAAAAGAGAATAAGGATTGGATGTCGCGGTTGTTCTGCCGGGTTGGAGGACATTTCCAGACGATATGGCATTGCCTGGCTTGGCCGTGGAGGTATCTATTGCTGTAATGGAAGAATTATCGGATAAAGAATTTTTGATAACCCTTGTTTTATCTGGCATGTTGTTTAATGCATCTTCAACAGCTTTCAGAAGTTTTTGAAGCGCAATAGGTTTTTCAAGAAAACAGAGTGCTCCATGACGGGTCGCTTCTATAGCTGTATCAATTGAGGCATGACCGGACATCATAATAACGGGCATGCTTAGAAGATTTTCCCTTCGCCATTCTTTTAATAGAGAAATTCCATCTGTTCCCGGCATCCAGATATCCAACAAAACGAGATCAAGTATTTTTGAGGCGCGGGCTTCGCGAGCCTGCTGTGCATTTTCTGCTGTAAAAACGACATGACCTTCATCAGAGAGTGTTTCTGAAAGTAATTCTCGAATACCTATTTCATCATCTACTACTAGGATATTTGCCATATTTATCTACCCTGAATTTGGCATCCTTTTCTGAATAATGCCTAAGCTGTTTCTGGTGCCAATTGTAATAATAAAATCGAGACAACTGCACCATTGGTATTTCCTCGATTTTGAACATCTATTTTTCCCTGATGTTCTTCAATAATTTTTTTTACGACCGCCATGCCGAGACCACTGCCTCGTTTTTTTGTTGTTACATAGGGTTCAAAAACTCTTGAAAGAATTTTTTGTTGGAATCCAGGTCCATTATCCATGACTGACAGTCTAACCGCAACGCAGATTTCATTTGAGGCATTATGATACGTGACTTTTTCTGTTATAACATCAATTCGTGATGGAATTTCTTTATTTTGATCTGATTCCGTAACCGCATCAAAAGCATTTTGAAGCAGATTATGTATAACTTGCCGCAATTGAGTCTGGTCTCCCATGATTAAAGGGAGATCCTGCTCAAGCGAAATATGAATAATATCGCGAGAATCATCTCCTGTGTATAGATGAATAATATCCTCAACCAAATTGTTTAAATCCAGCGGAAATAACTGAGCAGGAGGCGTTCTGGCATAATTGCGAAAATCATCAACCATCTGTTTCATGGCGGTAACTTGATTGACGATCGTTTGAGTACTTTTACTTAAAAAAGCACTACCCGCTTCGTCTAATTGTTTTTCCAATTTCATTTGCAATCTTTCAGCTGAAAGCTGAATTGGCGTAAGAGGGTTTTTTATTTCGTGAGCTAATCGCCGGGCAACTTCACCCCATGCCAAAGAACGTTGTGCTGAAATGATGTCAGTTATATCATCAAAAACAATAATATAGCCACTTTCTCCTTTTACAGGCAGACGGGAACCTCTTGCAAGAAGAATAATGTCATTGGTTTCTTCATCATCGTTTGCGACTAATTGATGTAATTCAATTTGTCTTTGCCAGTGTCGCCATGTGGTACTTTCTCCACTTGCTGCTGTTTTTGCACTGAGTTCAGAAAAAGCTTGTGTAATGTCCGTTACAAAAGTACTTAACCCGTTAATTTCTGATAAAGGTTTACCAATAAACAGGGAAATGCTTTGTCGCAAAATCCGGGAAGCAGGTTCATTGCCTCCAACAAGGTTAAATGCATTATCAAGGACAATGACACCTGCTGACATATTGGCCAGTACAGATTCAAGATAGGCTTTGGCTGATTCAAGATCAATACGACTTTTTTCGGTTTGTTCCCGTGCATTGGCCAATTGTTGGGTCATGTCATTAAAAGAATGGATCAGAGCTCCCAATTCATCTGAATTATCGACGGTTTTTTGTGGAGATAAATTACCTTCGGCAACGGCCTTTGTTCCCTGTGCCAAAAGCAGAAGCGGTCTTGTTAGGTCTGAAGCAATTTGAAAAGCCGCTGCTGTTGCAGCAAATACAGCAAGTAAAAGAGTTAATGTTAAAGTAACTATGTAAATCTTACGAAGACCTGAACGTGATAGTGAACGAACCTGGTATTCGCTATAAGCCGCTCTTAAAGCTTCTGCGTCTTTTGCGATAGATGTTGGGATAGGCTGGATCAGTTGTAAAAAATACGGTTCTTTTTGATAATTTTTCCCCAATATTTTGGGAATGGCAACAATGACTCTTAATTTAATAGCGGTTTCATCAGTTTTAATTGTTTCCGGATCATCATATTCACCTTCAATAATGGAATAGCGTGAAGTGGTAGCTGCCTGCTTTAACATGAATGAAGAGGGAATATCTGGTTGCAGATTCTGGTAATCCACACTAGACGTTGCAATAACGTGTCCATTCTCGGTAATAATAGTAGCTTCTGTAAAATTTTTGTCATTTCGAAGCTGTGATATGGTCAAAATTTGTTCAGACAAATTAAGGGAAGACAATTCGGTAGAGAGTTGTTCTGCCTGAACCGTCAAGTCTGACAGATAGGATTCAAGAATATTTTGCCCTAATTTAACGCCTGAATTTAAAGCGGTTTCAACCCTTACATCAAACCAAGATTCGATGGAGCGTGAGACGAATTGAACAGATACAGCATAAATTACAGAACCGGGGATAATTCCCATTAATGCAAAAAGAACCATAAGACGCATCATGAGACGTGTCCCAAATCGTCCCCGTCGATAACGTCTGAATAGACGAACCAGCATGAGGACAATAAGGACAAGTAAGGCGATTCCAACCAGGATGTTTAGTCCTAAAAGCCAGGCATAATGCTGTTCAAAAAAACTGGTATTTTCAGCAGCAGAAGCAAGAAGAAACAGGAGAATGCCCATAATGGCACCTCCAATAATTAGAATATAGCGAAACGTACGAGTCACTACAAAAGCCTCTAAGCCTTAAATGAAAAATGTTTCCATGCGGAAGAAAAACGCCAGTTACTATTATTGATTACATTGATTTGAAAAGGTTTGGGTAAATATGACATGTCGAGTTGAATCCGGACAGCCACATCATACGTTTCACCTTCTTTTAATTTCCCATTTTCCGCAAATATCCAGTGTGGTGGATGTTTAACCAGATTTAGTGCTTCTTCAAATGAATTTGTATGTTCTTGTATGTTTCCAATATAAGTAACTGTATATTGACGGGTCAGAACATTGTATGCAATCCGGATTGTGCGGGAGCTGTCAATTGGCTTTTCATTAAACCAGTACCAACGAGGACGCGTAATTTCAAGTTCTGTTGTAAAGTAAAGAGGAATGCCACGTAACAATGCCTCTTCTAAGCCACGTGGCAACTCAAGAGCGATATTCGTTGCTAGTTGGTAACCTTCGTCTGACTTTTCAATTTTGATTTCTTCAATTTCAATTGCGGCATCTGCAAAAGAAGTTAATGGTTGTGCCATTAAGAAAAAGAAAAAAGAACAAGTCAGCAGATAAAAAAAACGTCGCATTATTCAACAAAAACATTCAATATTTTAAAAAAGATAGTTAATTACATACCTACCTTTTCAAAAAGGGCATAAAAAAGTCCATCATGGTTATGTTGGGTGCCAATGGTTGGTAACAATTGGCCTAAAGCAGGGAGTCTTCTCGCATTATTCCTTAAAGCAAATGCCTTTGCCTGTATTTCGGATTCCTTAGGCCAAATTGAACAGGTCACAAAAAGCAATTTACCATTAGGACGCAACATCTGCCACAAATTATCAAGAATTTGTAAAGAAAGTGTTGTAAGTTGATCTATATCGGTATTACGACGCAACCATCGAATATCGGGATGCCTGCGAACAATACCTGATGCAGTACAGGGGACATCTGCTAATATCCGATCAAAAAATGAACCATCCCACCAATCTTGTCCTGTTGCATCGCCCTGTTTAATATCGGCATTTAACTGAAGCCGTTTCATGTTTTCTTCAATCAGTTTTAATCGTAGTGGATCATTATCCAATGCCAATACATTGACATCTGCTGTTTCCAATATATGTCCCGTTTTCCCTCCTGGTGCTGCGCAGGCATCCAATATGGACATACCATCATGCAAATCCAATAAAGTGGCGGCATATTGTGCCGCGGCATCCTGAACGGAAACCATCCCTTCCCTAAAGCCTGGAATTCGGGAAACAGCAACCGGTTTTTTTAAGATGATTGCACCTGGTTCTACCAGGTAAGCTTCAACATGATTTTGTTGCAGCAAATCAAGATAATCTTGTATGGTTGTTTTTCTTTGATTGACTCGAAGGGTCAAAGGGGGTTCTGTATTGTTTGTTTGAAGAATTGTTTCCCAATTTTGGGGATAGGCGTTTTTGGTTTCATGAACCCACCATTCAGGATGATTCCAGTTAGCTTCAACAGATTGACTTGCTTCCTGTAACAAGGAACTTTCTTCTCTTAAAAAGCGACGTAAAACAGCATTGACGAGTTTTTTGTTATGAGATAAAGGCGGGCTGGAGGCTATGGCTGTAACGCTTTGGTCTATAACAGTAAAAGGTTTGTATGGAAGCTGATTATTTTCATTAAAATCAGTCA
>CAZAIY010000063.1:0-6634 GCA_964485295.1 uncultured Oxalobacter sp.
GTCAATATTTTTGTTCAAAAGATATATTTCAATATCTTTTGGGCTATCTGAAAAAACCTGTAAATAAATATCGCTATGCTCACCTGCTGTACCATTAAATACGGCGCCAGTTAAGTAGGACTGGAACGGTTCCAGTTCCATCATTATTTTTAAGGCAATTTTTCGTAGATGTAATAGTCTTGCAGGTTGAGTCTTTGGCATAAATAAAGAGTAGTATCTTCTTACTTCTTCTTCTATTTTGTCGTTATTTGGCAGTAAGTTCCCTTTAATTTTTTTATCTCCAAATAGTTGATGAATGGCTTTCTTCTTAGCCATTTCATAAGTTGCACCTTCTTCTGCAATTAAACGGGCTGCAATTGAAGCAATTTCATTGCTAATATTATTCCAATTTGTTTTATATTCATTTGTCATAGTAATCATGATACTCTGGAACGCAAAAAGGTGCGAGTCAGGTAGAATCTTTTTGATTTAACGGAATAACAATTTAATTATGCATATTCATATATTGGGTATTTGCGGTACGTTCATGGGAGGGGTGGCTTTACTTGCTCAGGCTGCTGGTCATAAGGTCACAGGATGTGATGCAAATGTATATCCTCCAATGAGTACCCAGTTACAGGAACGCGGAATTGATTTGATTCATGGCTATGAGGCCGCTCAAACAGCATTGAACCCGGATCTTTTTGTTATTGGAAATGTGGTTTCTCGAGGAAATGAACTGATGGAAGCTATTCTAAATCAGGGATTGCCATATGTATCCGGACCGGAATGGATCGGGAAACATATTCTAAAAGACAAATGGGTATTGGCAGTAGCAGGAACGCATGGTAAAACAACAACAACTTCAATGCTGGCTTGGATATTGGAAGATGCAGGATATTTCCCGGGTTTTTTGATTGGAGGTGTTCCTTTAAATTTTGGGGTTTCTGCTAGACTCGGTAAAGAGAATTCATTTTTTGTTATCGAGGCAGATGAATACGATACGGCTTTTTTTGATAAACGCAGTAAATTCGTTCATTATCGTGCAAAAACAGCAATTTTAAACAATTTGGAATTTGATCATGCCGATATTTTTCCGGATATCGGAGCAATAGAAACACAATTTCATCATTTTGTTCGAACTATTCCGGGTAATGGGCAGTTGATTGTAAACAATCAGGAACCGCCTTTGAAACGTGTCATAGAAAAAGGCTGTTGGAGTAATATAGTATGGTTTGGTAATCAGGTTTCAGACGGATGGAGTTTTATTGATCAGGATTCCCTGACTTTTGATGTTTTGTTTAATGGAAAAAAACAGGGGACTGTAAAATGGGATGTTATGGGAGAACACAATCGATTAAATGCAATTGCAGCTATTGCGGCAGCTCATCATGTGGGTGTTTCTCCCGAGAAAGCGATTGATGCATTATCAAGGTTTCAGAATGTCAAACGCCGTATGGAGTTAAGGGGGGAAGAAAATGGCATTCGGGTTTATGACGATTTTGCCCATCATCCTACAGCAATTAGAACAACGGTTGCAGGCCTTCGCCGTAAAATTGACATAACATCAGAAAAAAAACGACTTCTTGCTGTACTGGAACCCCGTTCCAATACCATGAAGCTGGGTACAATGAAACAGGCATTGCCAGATAGCCTAAAAGATGCCGATCTGGTTTTTGGTTATGGAGCCTTGTCTGGAAAAGATGCATTGGGTTGGGATTTGGCCGAAGCTCTGTCACCATTGGGAGAAAAGGTTTTTACATTTAATGATTTAAATCAAATGGTGGAAAAAATAGTGGAAATGACAGTACCAGGAGATCATATACTTGTTATGAGTAATGGCGGTTTTGGTAATGTTCATCAGAAGATTCTTGATAGATTGAAAGTGAAAAAAACATGATTTTATATTTACATGGATTTCGTTCTTCTCCTTTGTCATTCAAAGCACAGGCAATGGCAGATTATATGAATCAGCGTGGGTTGGGTGAACACTTTTCGTGTCCTCAATTACCAGAATCGCCTGTGCAGTCCGTTATGTTGGCGATGCAGCTTCTGGAGGACAAGAATCCGGAAAATGTTTTGTTGGTGGGTTCTTCTCTGGGTGGGTATTATGCCACTTGGCTTGCAGAAAACCTGGGTTGTAAGGCGGTTTTGTTAAATCCGGTTGTCGACCCCTGGAGTCTGAAGATAGATGATATGGACTCGTCATCCGAAACATTTGAGTTGTCTGAATGGAGAACGGATAGAGAAAAATATGAAAAGGAGTTGCTTCAAATTCAAATTCATGAAATTACGCATCCGGAGCGCTATTTGCTGATAGCTGCAACAGGAGATGAATTGCTTGATTATGAACAGATGATTGCTCATTATAGAAATGCCCAGCAAATTATTATTGAGGGAAGTGATCATAGTTTGATGGAATTCACAGATTATCTTGATGATATTTTGGCTTTCAGTGGTCTAAAAGCAAAATAGACAGGATTTATGTAATTAAAAATCGCATAAATTAAAAGAAATTAACAGGAAAAAATAAAAATTAATGAAATTTGCGATGCTGTTTTTAAAGAAAAATCTCAAATGAATTTATTTTTTGAAGAATCTGGGGATTTCAAAATTGGTAGTGTATTAACGCAAGTCGGCGAAATATACCAAGTTGAATTGCAAGGAGGTAAACGAACGAAGGTTCGTTCCAAAGATGTATTGCTGCAATATCCTGCATCTGATCCTGTCCAACTCATGATAGATGCGCAAAGCATTGCCGATGAAATGGATTTGGATTTTTTATGGGAAGTCGCAGGAGAAAATGAATTTGCTTTTACAGAATTGGGTCTGGAATATTTTGGACATGAACCAATGCCCCATGAAGCGATTGGTTTGATATTAAAGTTGCATTCCGCTCCCATCTATTTTTATAGAAAAGGAAAAGGACGTTACAAGGCAGCTCCTGAAAAATCGTTAAAGGCCGCCTTGATCAGTATCGAAAAAAAACGACAACAGGCCATTATTCAGGCTCAATATGTTGAGCAAATGAAGGAAAAGGTCTTTCCGGAAGCCATGAAACCAATGGCTTTGCAGCTTTTGTGCAAACCCGATAAAAACGGGATGGAATACAAGGCATTGATACAGGCCTGTACAGACCTGCAGACAACACCTGAACGTTTGATGATCGAAACGAAAGTGATTGACTCTCCTTTGCTTTTGCATCGGTCCCGATTTGAGTTTGAACATTTCCCAAAGGGAACCGATTTTCCGATTGACCATATCGATGTTTCCTTGCCAGATTTGCCCGTATCAGATGTCAAGGCATTTTCCATTGATGACATCACAACGACGGAAATCGATGATGCCTTTTCTGTAATCCGTTTGGCAAATGGAGATATTCGGATAGGTATTCATATAGCTGCGCCTGCCTTGGGAATAAAACCGGGAGATGAAATTGATCTTATTGCCCGTCAGAGAATGTCAACGGTTTATATGCCAGGCGATAAGATTACAATGTTGCCGGATGATTATGTCCGTGTCTTTACGTTAGGTTCAGGAGAAAAAAGACCGGCAATCAGTTTGTATGCAACTGTTACATCGGATAACTACCAGTTGATTGCAACGGAAACACGAATTGAGTTCATACAGGTCAATGTGAACTTGCGACATAATGATTTGGAACATATTGTTACAGAGGAAAATATTACTCAAGGTATCGGTGATTATCCACACAAGGATGATATTGAAATTTTGTGGAAATGGGCGAAAGTGCTAGAACTTGACCGTATGGCCAAACGAGAGGGTTTTGGCTTGAAACCGGAACAGACCCATTACCCGGATTACAATTTTTATGTTCAAGATGGCATCGTTACTATTGAGCAGCGTATGCGAACATCCCCGTTAGATAAAGTCGTTGCTGAACTCATGATTTTTGTCAATAGCACATGGGGACTTTTACTGAAAGAATACGGTGTTCCCGGAATTTATCGCTCCCAAGGCGAAGGTACCGGTTCTTGGGCTTCCCGTCGCTTGGTTCGCATGCAAACTTATCCCGCACCTCATCATGGGTTGGGTGTTGACCAGTATGCCTGGTGTACCTCGCCATTAAGACGTTATGTCGATCTGTTAAATCAATGGCAAATTTGTGCCTGCCTGAGTTATGGAGTGACAGCGCCTCTTTCAGCACCATTCAAGCCAAAAGACGCAGATCTTTTTGCTATTGTGAGTGCGTTTGATTCGGTTTACGCTACCTATAATGAATTTCAAGCAAAGATGGAGCGTTATTGGTGTTTGCGCTGGTTATCCCAGAATAATATATCTCAAACAGAAGCGGTGGTTATTCGCGATGAAATGGTTCGTTTGACTACCATTCCCTTAACCGTGTCTTTATCCGCTGCTCGTACACTTGGTCGTGGAACGCAAGTGAAAATTGAATTGTTGAACTGGGATGAGATTGATTTATCTGTCGAGGCAAGACTGGTTGAAGTATTTGAAACAATTATACAAACAGACCTGATTGAATCAGATAAAGAGATTCCTGAATAATAATGTTAGTATTTTTTATGTTTATTAATTCGATGAAATCGATTGATAAATTCCTATTTGTTATCGATAATTTTTAAGCTAAAAAAGGTGTTTTTTTGAATTTTTCTTTACAAAACAGGGTATTGGGTTATGCTATTCTTGTATCTGTATTGATACATGGCATATTGATATTTGCCCGTTTTGTTCCTTCGAAAGCTTTTCATATCGTACCGCCTGATCCAACATTGGAAATTGTATTGGTTAATGCAAAAGGCAAAAACATTCCAGTGAATCCGCAAGCACTTGCTCAGGTTAATCTGGATGGAGGGGGAAAAAATGAGAATGTGATGCCGAAATCTTCCCTGCCGGACTCAAGACATATCTCGGATGGCGATATTTTGGCTTCATCCCAGCGTCGAGTGGAAGAACTCCAAAAAGAACAAAAACAGTTGGCGGCAAAATTAAAGAAGGAATTAAAAAGTAACGTTTCAACAGTAAAAGAAAAATCTTCATCAAAAGAAATCAATCAGGATCTAGATATAAAAAAAGAAACGACGAGTCAACAGGCTATTGCTGGTAGAGCAGCTGCTATTGAAAAGGAAATTGCCGAACAAGGTAGCCGACCCAAAAAAATATTCGTGACGCCCCGAACCAAGGAAGTGGGGTACGCCATGTATTACAAGTCCATGCAAAGAAAGATAGAAAGTATCGGAACACTCAATTTTCCCCAACGTAATGGAAGAAAATTATATGGGGAGTTGACACTGCTTATACCCGTTTCTCCTGATGGAACTTTATATGAAAAAGAGGGAGGTCCTCGTGTTGAAAGATCTTCTGGAAATGCTGCTTTGGATAATGCTGCTTTGAAAATTGTAAGACGTGCAGCCCCTTTCGGTCCTTTCTCACCAAAAATGCGGGAATCTTTAGCTGGAAAGATTTGGGTAATGGTAGCCCGTTTCAATTTTACTCGTGATAATGCGTTAACCACAGATTCCCAGTCTTCTAACTAGTTTTTATTATTTTGATAGTAGAAAAGAATAATTTATGTCCAAATCTGATCAATATGCTGTTATAGGAAACCCAATTGCGCATAGTAAATCGCCTGATATTCATACCCTTTTTGCGATGCAAACCAAACAGAATATCCAATATCGGCGATTATTGGCACCTTTGGATGGTTTTAAAGAAACTGTCGAGCAATTTATTGCAAATAATGGAAAGGGAATGAATGTAACGGTACCCTTCAAACTGGAAGCGTTTGATTTGGCGACTTCATTAACACCTCGTGCCCAGGCGGCAGGGGCAGTCAACACCCTGAAATTTGAAAACGGAATGATTTTGGGGGATAACACAGACGGAAAAGGACTCATGGTTGATATTATCGAAAATGCCAAATTTTCCATTGCTGGGTCAAGAGTTTTGTTATTGGGGGCAGGAGGAGCCGCTCGAGGAGTTATTCAGCCATTATTTGAACAAAAACCTGCCAGATTGATGATTGCCAATCGTAGTGTGGAACGGGCGGAGGAATTGGCAGAGATCTTTGCAAATGCAGGAAAAATTGATGTTTCATCTTACTCTGCGCTCGGCGATGAGTTTGATATTGTTATTAATGCTACTTCAGCAGGATTAAGTGGTGAAATGCCTCCCGTTCCGGAAATGGTTTTTGCAAAATCATCATTGGCTATCGATATGGTTTATGCCGCACAACTGACACCCTTTTTACAATTTGCCCAGAAACAGGGCGCGAAAGTGAGAGATGGTTTTGGCATGCTGGTGGAACAGGCGGCAGAATCCTTTTTTGTATGGAGAGGAGTATATCCGGATACAGCTCCTGTGTTTGCAGCATTAAGACCTTCTTTTGTATGAAAACTTTTGTAGCTTGGTTAAAGCAATATCGTTATAGGATTATTGCGCTACCTTTTGCTATTTTTTTTCTGATCCAACTGTATTATTTCTGTCAAATAGCTTGGTGGATTAAATTTAATCCTGAATCCACAAGCTTTATGCGTCAGCAATTGGCCGTTCTTCAAAAAAAGGATCCGGCTGCCAAACTGAAACATAAATGGGTTTCCTATAACCTGATATCAAGAAATTTAAAACGGGCAATTATTGCTTCGGAAGATGCCAATTTTTCTACCCATGAGGGAGT
>CAZAIY010000064.1:0-6391 GCA_964485295.1 uncultured Oxalobacter sp.
CATCCGGATCTTTTTCTGTTGGACAGCCACGGCCGTCCTATTGCGGTGGCAGGTGTTCCGCAGGACAAGTTCAGTGAAATCGGGCAGCTTTGGGGAAATCCTTTATACAACTGGGATGTCATTGCCAAAGACGATTATCGCTGGTGGATCAATCGGATGCGGCACATGATGACTTTGTATGACATTGTCAGAATGGATCATTTTCGCGGATTTGAAGCTTACTGGGAAATCCCGGCTGATGCGCCCAATGCCATTTCCGGGAAATGGAAAAAGGGGCCGGGGGCGGCATTTTTCGGTGCCCTGAAAAAGAAACTGGGATCCTTAAGTCTGATTGCGGAAGATTTGGGCGTCATTACATCCAATGTCATTGAATTGCGAAAGGCATTTGATTTTCCCGGCATGCGGATTTTGCAATTTGCCTTTGATCATAATCCGGATAATTTTTATCTTCCGCATAATTACGAATCGGATACGGTTGTCTATACGGGTACGCATGACAACAATACCACCCGTGGCTGGTGGGCCGCAGCCAGTGAATACGAAAAGGATTATGCCAGACGGTATTTGAGCGTTCATGGTGACTGGATTCACTGGGATCTGATTCGAACAGCGTTATCCTCAATTGCCCGTTATGCCATTTTCCCGATGCAGGATATTCTTGGACTGGATGCCTCACACAGAATGAATGAGCCCGGTCTGGCAACCGGTTCCTGGGAGTGGCGTTTTACCTGGGATCAGGTGGAAGGCTGGTTTGCCACCCATTTGGCGCAAATGACGCATCTGTATGGCCGTTTTCATGCCAATAACAAACTGGACGCCAAACTGCCTTTGACAAACCTTGATGCTTCGATGACGGATGTGTCAGGTAATTGATGGCGTAACATGTATACCCTGTCCGATTTTGATTTTGATCTTCCCGGGGATTTGATTGCCCAGATGCCCCTGTCCGATCGTAGCCGTTCCCGTCTTCTGGAAGTGGGTGAAAACCTGTGGGACAGGCAGTTTTCCGATCTTCCTGATTTGATTTCTCCCGATGACCTGCTGGTTTTTAATGATACGCGGGTCATCAAGGCCCGTCTTTTCGGTCAAAAAGAGACCGGAGGCGCGGTTGAAGTACTCATTGAGCGCATTTTTGATGAAAAAAGTGCAATAGCCAAGATTCGTGCATCAAAATCTCCCAGGGACAAAAGTACACTTTATCTGGCAGATGCCTTTGAGGTGGCGGTTGGAGAAAGACAGGGCGAGTTTTTCACGCTTCATTTTCCGGACAATGTCTTTCATCTTCTGGAACAGTACGGACATATACCTTTGCCGCCTTACATTGCAAGACAGGCGGATTCAATGGATGAGACACGGTATCAGACGATTTATGCCCGAAATCCGGGGGCTGTTGCCGCACCGACAGCCGGGCTGCATTTTGATTCAGTGCTGATGGAAAAACTGAAAGAAAAGGGTATCCGGTTCGGGTATGTGACGCTGCATGTGGGAGCAGGCACTTTTCAGCCGGTCAGAACGGAAAATCTTTCCGGGCATCAAATGCATAAGGAGTATTATGTCATCCCCGAAGAAACGGTCAATGCCGTAAAAGAAACGAAAGCCGGTGGAGGACGTGTGGTGGCAGTGGGGACAACCAGTCTTCGTGCTCTTGAAGCCGCGGCAATAAAGGAGGGGATCATCAATGCCGGACAGGGAAATACACGGCTTTTCATCACGCCGGGATACCGCTTCAAAATTGTGGACCGGCTGATAACGAATTTTCATTTGCCGAAATCCACGCTTTTGATGCTGGTGAGCGCTTTTGCCGGCTATCATCTCATCCGGCAGGCCTATCGGCATGCGATTGAAAAAAAATACCGTTTTTTCAGTTATGGCGACGCCATGCTTCTAAATCGTGCCGGATAAAGGGGGAGCAAAATATACTGCATCCGATGCGATGAGGGACACCGGTATCAGGGATTTTCTGGCAGAATACCGCTTTTGACCTTCTCCAAACCGAAATCACGGCATGCTTAATTTTGAATTACTGAAAACCAGCAACAATGCCAGACGGGGCCGGATGACATTGCGTCACGGCGTCGTGGAAACCCCCGTTTTCATGCCGGTAGGAACCTATGGTTCTGTCAAGGCCATGTCTCCTCTTGAGTTGCAGGAAATTCATTCACAAATCATTTTGGGCAATACCTTTCATTTGTGGTTAAGGCCGGGAATGGAAGTGATTGGCAAATTTGGCGGATTGCATCGTTTTATCGGCTGGGATAAACCGATTCTGACGGATTCAGGCGGTTTTCAGGTGTTTTCATTGGGAGCCATGCGAAAAATCAGGGAGGAAGGCGTTCATTTTGCTTCCCCGATTGATGGCAGGAAACTCTTTCTTTCTCCTGAAGTGTCCATGCAGATCCAGCATACATTGAATGCCGATATTGTGATGCAGTTTGATGAATGTACGCCGTATCTGATTAATGAGCGTCCGGCAACATATGATGAGGCCGCAAAGTCCATGGAGCTTTCCCTGCGCTGGGGAAAACGCTCCAAAATGGAATTTGATGCGCTGGCCAACCCCAATGCCCTGTTCGGAATTGTCCAGGGCGGGATGTTTACCCGGCTGCGTGAAGAATCCCTGGCGGCATTAAATGAAATGGATTTTCACGGGATGGCAATGGGTGGTCTGTCTGTTGGGGAACCCAAGGAAAAAATGATGGAGATTCTCACCCATATCGGTCCCCGGCTTCCCGGGAACAAACCCCATTACCTGATGGGAGTCGGTACGCCGGAAGATCTGGTTGCAGGTGTTGCCAATGGTATTGACATGTTTGATTGCGTCATGCCGACACGCAATGCAAGAAATGGCTGGCTCTTTACCCGTTTTGGCAACATCAAGATCAGAAATGCCCGATACAAGGATGATGATCTGCCGCTTGACGAAACCTGTTCCTGTTATGCCTGCCGGCATTTTTCCCGTGCCTATATTCATCATTTGAACCGGACCGGCGAGATTTTGGGGGCAAGACTGGCGACGATTCATAACCTGCATTACTATTTGCAGCTGATGCAGGATATGCGCACAGCCATAGAGAAGGATCAGTTTGAAATCTTTGTCAGACAGTTTCAAACGGAACGTCAAAGAGGAATTTAAGCAAAAAAAATGCATAAAAACGCATAAACCCGTTTACGAGTGCTAAAATTTAACGTTTTCCAAACAATAATTTATATGCCTTTTTGAAAGGCATCTGCTCAATCACTTTCATCTGGATTCGATATGGAAAATTTAGGCAGTTTTTTACCCATTGCGCTGATGTTTGTTGTGCTCTACTTTCTGATGATACGACCGCAGCAGAAAAAACAGAAAGAACAAAAAGAGATGATTGAGGCTCTTGTTGAGGGAGACGAAATCGTGACAATCGGGGGACTTTTGGGAACGGTTACCAAGATTTCTGAAAACCATATTTCCATGCAAATGGCCAGTGGTGCAGAAGTGTTCGTGCAAAAATCCGCCATTGTTGCGCAACTGCCCAAAGGCACTCTCGGTGCACTTTGATTGATCCGGCTGTTTGGGAAAAGTGTTTGGTCTCTGATAAAAACTGAAGTACTATGAATCGTTATCCTCTCTGGAAATATCTCATTATCCTTGTTGCCATCCTGTTTGGTGTCATTTATACCGTCCCGAATTTTTTTGGTGAATCGCCTGCTGTACAGATCAGCAGTCTGAAATCAACCATCAAGATCAATACCGGTCTTGTCCAGAAAGTGGAACAGATCCTGAAAAACAACAATATTGTTGTCGACGGTATTTATTACGACACCAGCGGAATGCATCAGACTATCCGTGCAAAATTCACTGATACGGACACCCAGTTCAAAGCCAAGGAAATACTGGAACGCCAGTTAAATTCTGATCCGCAGGATCCCACCTACAGTATTGCGTTCAATCTGATTTCCAATACACCGCAATGGCTGCAAAGCATTCATGCCCTGCCCATGTATCTGGGGCTGGATTTGAGAGGGGGTGTTCACTTTTTGATGAAAGTGGATATCGATGCCGCCATCAATTCCCGTATGCAGGGGATTCAATCCGTACTGCGTCGTGAATTGCGTGAAAAAAATATTCGTTATTCCAATTTGACCCGAAACGGGGGCAAAATTGAACTGCAGTTTTCCGATGAGGCAACCCGCAACCGGGCAAAAAATCTGATTCAGGATCAGATGAGGGAATTAATGGTGCAGGAAGCATCAGGCCCGGACATCAAACTGGCTTTGTCACTTCGTCCTGAAGTTCTGAAGGAAACCCAGGAAAACAGCCTGAAACAGAATATTGCCACGCTTTCCAAGCGGGTCAATGAACTGGGGGTCAATGAACCGGTTATCCAACGGCAGGGGGCAGATCGTATTGTTGTTCAATTGCCCGGTGTGCAGGATGTTTCCAGGGCAAAAGATATTATCGGACGAACGGCCACACTGGAAGTGCGCATGGTGGATGAGTCCGTTGTCCGCGGAACGGAAATGAGTGTGGCGGTACCCTTTGGTTCGGAACTGTACACGGTTGGAAACGGCACCCCTGTCATTCTTTACAAGGAACCTGTCCTGACCGGTGAATATATTTCCAATGCGGCACCGACTTTCGATCAGTATCAGTCAGCCGCTGTGGGTATTGATTTAAATGGCGACGGAGGACGTCTCATGCGTCAGGCTACCCGCGGCAAAGTCGGCAAGTTAATGGCCATTGTTCTCTTTGAAAAAGGAAAAGGAGAGGTTTTAACGGTTGCCACCATTCGTGACGAATTGGGTTCCAAATTCCAGATCACCGGTATGGAAAGTGCCCAGGCCGCAACCGATCTGGCTCTGCTGCTGCGAGCGGGTTCATTGGCCGCACCAATGGAAATTATCGAGGAAAGAACCATCGGACCCCAGTTGGGTGCGGAAAATATTACCAAGGGATTCCAGTCAACCCTGTACGGATTCATCATCGTCTCCGTCTTCATGATTGTCTATTATGTCCTGTTTGGGTTCTTTAGTGTTTTATCACTGGTGGTCAACGTCCTCTCTCTGGTTGCAATTTTGTCCATCCTGCAAATCACGCTGACATTGCCGGGTATTGCCGCTTTGGCCTTGACTTTGGGTATGGCAATTGACTCCAACGTGTTAATCAATGAGCGTATTCGGGAGGAATTGCGGGACGGACATTCTCCGCAAATGGCCATTTCAAATGGTTTTTCCCATGCCTGGGCTACCATTTTGGACTCCAATATCACGACATTGATTGCCGGTCTGGCGCTATTGATGCTGGGTTCCGGTCCGATCAGAGGATTTGCTGTTGTTCACGTACTGGGTATTCTGACATCCCTTTTCTCATCCGTTTTTGTCATGAGGGGTATTGTCAATTTATGGTATGGCGGACGCAGAAAAATTACCACGCTGTCCATTGGGCAGGTGTGGAAACCCGATGAAAAGAAATAAGGTATTGAACAACTTTGTATTGGTTAATGATTAGATTACGGAATTCATCACTATGGAATTCTTTCGAATAAAACATGATATCCCTTTTATGCGCTATGCGCTGGTTCTCAATATCATTTCGGTATTGATGTTTGTGGCAGCCGTATTTTTCCTTTTTTACAAGGGGTTGCACCTGTCCAATGAGTTTACAGGCGGAACATCAATTGAGGTCAGCTATAACGAGGCGGCAAATCTGCCGGAAATCCGGGAAGTGGTTCGTGACCTGAATATTGGGGATGACTTTCAGGTACAAAACTTTGGACGTGCACAGGATGTCATTATCAATCTGCCTTTGAGAAAAGATATTTCCTCTGCCGAATTGAGTGAAAAAGTGTTTGCCGCACTGCAGGCGAAAAATCCGGAGGTGAAACTGAACCGGGTGGAATTTGTGGGACCCCAGGTCGGGGATGAACTGACCTACGATGGGTTATTGGCACTTTCGCTTGTGGTTGCCGGAATTATTATTTATCTGGCATTCCGGTTTGAATGGAAATACGGGGTTGCCGCCGTTTTGGCGAATTTGCATGACGTGATTATCATTCTCGGATTTTTTGCCCTTTTCCAGTGGGAGTTTTCCCTTTCGGTTTTGGCCGCTGTTTTGGCCGTATTGGGATATTCGGTAAACGAGTCGGTCATTATTTTTGACAGGGTCCGCGAAAATTTCCGGACCATGCGCGGAGCAAGTGTTACCGAGGTGATTGACAATGCCATTACCCGGACGATTTCCAGAACCATGATCACCCACGGCAGTACGGAAGCCATGGTGCTGGCCATGCTCTTTTTTGGTGGTCCGACCTTGCATAATTTCGCCATCGCTTTGACCATTGGTATTGTGTTCAGTATTTATTCTTCCGTTTTCGTGGCGGCGGCCATTGCAATGCGATTGGGCATCAAACGGGAA
>CAZAIY010000065.1:0-6278 GCA_964485295.1 uncultured Oxalobacter sp.
CCTGGGTCATTTCAGCAATTTCCTGCATAAAATCTTCCCGACTGATCTCCCCCTTTTCCATTAAAGACAATTTGTATTCCCATTCACCTGTCAATTCCGGCTTGGTCAATTCTTTAATGCCCAGTCCATGTAACAAGGTCATCAGCTGAAAAGCCTTCGGTGTAGGAATCAGTTCCCTGCCTTCCCGCAAAAGATATTTTTCTGCCAGCAAGCCCTCGATAATAGCGGCTCGTGTAGCAGGGGTGCCGAGTCCCTTTCCTGTCATGGCCTCACGCAGTTCCTCATCCAATAACTTTCCTGCACCTTCCATGGCTGAGAGTAAAGTCGCTTCGGTATAACGTGCTGGAGGACGTGTTACCAATGATTCTGCAAAAACAGCAGTTGTTTTAACTTTTTCATTGGGTGATACAGGCACCAAAATTTTGCTTTTTTCTTCTTCGTTTTCAGTAACAGCCTCTTTTCCATAAACCGCATGCCATCCAGGATTGGTCATTATCCGACCTTCGCTACGGAACTGATGACCTTCCACTTCAGTAAAACGTGTTGTAACCAAAAATTCTGCAGCAGGGAAAAAAACGGCTAAAAATCGTCTCGTTACCAAATCATATAAACGATATTCTGCTTCAGACAAGTTTTTGGGTGCCTGAGTTGTGGGAATAATCGCAAAATGGTCTGATATTTTTCGATTATCAAAAACCCTTTTATTGGGTCTGACCCATTTATTTTTCAGAATCTGGGAAGCATAGGGTTTAAACGTTGGATTTCCTGACAATCCTTCTAAAATCTGATTTGCCATGGGGCGATAATCTTCCGGCAAATGTCTAGAATCCGTTCTGGGATAAGTTAACACTTTATGCCGTTCATACAGTGCCTGGGCAAGCGCCAAAGTATTTTTTGCCGAAAAGCCAAAGCGGGCATTGGCTTCTCTTTGTAAACTCGTTAAATCAAATAGTGCCGGTGAGATGGATGTAGTTGGTCGCGATTCTTCGGTGACCTTACCGGATTTTCCCTGACAGGCTGAAACAATCCTTTCTGCATTTTCCTTATTCCATAAACGTTCCGCTTTTAATTCTGTGTCATCTTCACTTTTCTTAAATTCAGGAGAAAACCATCGTCCTTTATATGTTCCTTTGTTACAGGCAAATTCCGCATACACTTCCCAATAGTCACGCGAAATAAAATTCTTGATTTTCTCTTCTCTTGCCGTAACGATGGATAATGTTGGTGTTTGCACTCTTCCTACTGTCGTAAGAAAAAAACCGCCCTCCTGGGAATTGAAAGCCGTCATGGCCCGTGTACCATTAATGCCGATTAACCAATCTGCTTCTGAACGACTACGTGCAGCATTGGCTAAAGGTTGCATATCCTCATCACTACGCAAATGTTTAAAACCGTCACGGATAGCCGCCGGCGTCATGGATTGCAGCCACAACCGTTTGACCGGCTGTTTTGCTTTCGTATATTGCGTAATCAATCGAAAAATCAATTCCCCTTCACGTCCGGCATCACAAGCATTGATAATACTGGTAATGTCTTTTCGTTTAATTAAACGATTTAACAGCTTTAAACGGGGTTCGGTTCGTGTTATGGGTTGCAAATCAAACTTGGGAGGAATAACGGGTAAATTCGCAAAACTCCACTTTCCTCTTTTGACTTCATATTCTTCTGGAGCCGCAATTTCAACCAGATGACCAACAGCAGAAGTCAATACATACTCATCTGACTCAAAATAGTCATTATGTTTTGTAAATCCCCCAAGACTTTTTGCAATATCATTTGCAACCGAGGGTTTTTCAGCAATAACTAGCGTTTTTCCCATGAGTTGTTCTATGGTCTAAAGAAATCCTTTTTAAATTAAATTGTATTTGTTTTCATTTTAGCTTGGTCGGCTAAAATTGATATCCTTAAAAATCAATACGAATTCAAGAAATGTCGTATTGAAACACAGTCTTTCCATTTTTGAAAACTTATTTTCATTTTAAAAATAAAATACCGTTTTTTTTCAAGTAATCAATTGATCATTCCCTTCAAAGCATGAAAAAAGTAGCTGTGTTACACTTTTTTATATGAGAAAAGGAGTTTGGTAAAATTTCTGTCTTATCACATTCCCTTGTTTTTTTGTTAATTATAAAATTTCATATTTCAGCCTGTCGTTTTAAAAAATATGGCTATTTTACCCATCATCCGTTACCCTGATCCTCGTTTAAAACAAATCTCAAAGCCTGTTACCGTATTTGATGAACGTTTAAAAACACTTATTGATGATATGGCAGAGACCATGTATAACGCACCTGGCATAGGATTAGCCGCCCCTCAAGTTAATGTGCACGAACAGGTTATTATTATTGATTTTTCCGAAAACAGGGACTCACTTCAGGTTTTCATCAATCCGGAAATTATTACCGCTAGTGAAGAAAAAGTGCCATATGATGAAGGCTGCCTTTCTGTTCCCAGTATATATGAAAAAATAGAAAGACCGGCTTCTGTTACTGTTCGAGCGCAGGATATTCAAGGCAATTTTTTTGAAGTTCAGGCAAAAGATATGCTGGCTGTTTGTCTTCAACATGAAATTGATCACCTAAACGGTTTCATATTTGTAGACTATCTTTCACAATTAAAGCGCAATCGCATTAAAACAAAAATGCAAAAAGAACAACGCGAACAAATAAAAAAATCAGGAAAAAAACGATGAAAGTAGTTTTTGCAGGCACACCCGAATTTGCCGCAGCCGCTTTGGATGCTCTTTTAAAAGCAGGATTTCATATTCCACTTGTTCTGACCCAACCAGATCGTCCGGCAGGACGGGGGATGCAATTACAGGCATCTGCCGTAAAACAATTGTCACAGACCCACCGGATTCCTGTTTTACAACCAACAACCCTTCGCTTAAATAATGCGCAAGATGAAATAACCAAAGAGGTTTACAACCAATTAAAAAAAATAAAACCTGACCTTATGGTCGTTGTGGCTTACGGGCTGATTTTGCCTGTTGAATTTTTGCAAATTCCCCGACTGGGATGCCTCAACATACATGCATCTCTTTTACCAAGATGGAGAGGAGCCGCACCCATTCATCGAGCCATTGAAGCAGGAGATACACAAACGGGAATTACGATTATGCAAATGGATAAAGGCCTTGATACAGGTCCCATCCTGATGCAAGAAACACTTCCCATTGCCGCTGATGACACCACAGCAACTTTACACGACAAACTGTCCATATTAGGTGGAGATTTGATTTGCAAGGCGCTTATTGCCTTACAAAACGGTCAAATTCGGATGCAACCGCAAGATGAAAGTCAAGCAAACTATGCATCCAAGATCATGAAAAATGAGGCTGCCATCAATTTTTCTCTTCCGGCCAGTGTTATTGTCAACAAAATCCGTGCTTTTAATCCTTTCCCTGGCGCTCAGGCCACATTCAATGGAACCAATTTGAAAATCTGGAAAGCACAGGAATACGTAACAATATCTTCATTTTCTCCAGGAGAAATTATTGAGATCAATCCGGAAAAAGGCATTTTGGTCGCCTGCGGAAAAAATGCCATACGCATTACAACATTGCAAAGACCCGGAGGAAAGCGCCTGTCGGCGTCTGAATTCATTAAAGGATTTTCTTTGGAAAACGGGCATTTTTCCTAAGAGAAACCCATTGATTTCATGTCAATTACCTTTAATAATCCTATTTTCAAATCATTTAATATGATGATTGACAATTTTACTGGTTCTTTCTATGAAATTTGAACATCTGATTGAAATTAACAATCCACAAGACTTTCGTATTACTCCATTAACCCGTCTTCAATTGTGGCGCGGTTTAGTATTGCGTGCAGAAGAACCCACCCTGTTTTTACCACAACTGGATTCTTGCACAATAACGGAAAGAACCGATAATGCGATATCTCGCCGTCTTAAATTTGGCAATTTGATTGTCAATGACCACGTTTATTACACGAAACCAAATCAAATAAGATTCCATGTCCCGGAACAAAATGAAATTTTGGCTTCGACACTGGAAATGACCATTGAAGAACCTGATCCGGGAAGACTTTTTGTTCGGTTTACATACGAAGATACTTCGGAAGAAACAGGTCCTGAAGCTTTTTACAATGATTTTAAACGTTCTGCTTACAAGGAAGCTGACATTGATACCATTAAATTAATTCGAAAAATGGCGTCAGAAGGCCGTTTCAATGATACCTCTGAATAACAGCCAGTTCATCTAAAGCATATCCAAAGCCATCTTGCGGACAGGCGGTGGAAAAAGGTTATCCAGTCTGGCGAGAATATCGGAACTTAACACGATATCCCAAGCTTTTCTGTTTTCCTCAACCCGAACCGGACTGGACGATTTTGGAATGGGGACAACACCTTGATGCAACAGCCATGCCAAGGCAAGCTGTGCCGGTGTAATAGATAATTCTGTTGCCAATCGCTGCAGTTTTTTGTTTTTCAAAAGACGTGTCTGATGTAAGGGCGAATAAGCCATAACAGGAATATCTCTTTCCTTTTGCCAGGGCAACAAATCCCATTCTATTCCACGTGAGATCAAATTGTATAAAACCTGATTAACACAATTTTTTTGCGGATTGATCGTAAAAACTTCCTGCATATCTGCCAAATCAAAATTGGAAACACCATAACCACGTATTTTTCCCGCCTTTAAAAGCGTATCAAAAGCGCTGAAAGTTTCTTCCAATGGATACGATCCTCTCCAATGCAACAAATATAAATCAAGATAATCCGTTTTCAAACGTTTAAGACTTTGTTCACAAGCCTTTACTGTTCCTTTTTTACTTGCATTGCCCGGTAAAACCTTGCTCACCAAAAAAACCTGATCCCGTTTACCGGCAATCGCTTCACCAACAATTCTTTCCGCATTACCATCGGCATACATTTCTGCTGTATCTATCAATGTCATACCGAGATCAATCCCATATAACAAAGCCCGAATCTCTTCTTGCCTTGTTAAAGCGGATTCCCCCATAAGCCAGGTACCCAGACCAAGTGTTGGCATGGATAAACCGTTAGGTAAAGTTATTTCGCGCAAATGCATCGTCATTTCAAAAGGAAAATAAATTTATTTCCTATTTTTAGCAAAAAACCTAAACATTTTTCAATACCATCCGTTAAGCAAATTAACAGACATTGATTTGACAAAGTTAAACAAAATATCCCGTAGCCAATTTAACTTTTCAATCAAAAGAATGTTTTTCCTCTTTTCCGGTTGTGTTTTTAAATGCCCCGAATTTTCGGGGCTTTTTGTTTTTTTATCGATTGTGTCATACTCTGTTTTGACTTTTAGCCGAATACATCAGATTTGATCCGGTATCCATTTGCTATTTTCCCAAAACATATGGAATCGAAAAACTCACTCCAGAACACCTATCAGACACCGCCTCTTTTTCAAAGTAAAAGTGAAATTTCTTCTATTGCAAAAATCGGTTTTTTATTAAAAAAACATGAACGGATAATTTCCCTCATCCAGTGGGGCATGGTTTCCTTTTATTTCTTTTTGCTATTAGCTCCCTTTGCCGCTTCTTTTCTTGAAACAAGCCATGCTTTTTGGAAAGAGCTTCATATCTTTTCCGTTTTGGTTTTTTGGGGATTTGGATGGCCTCTCATTTTGCTTTCCACAATGGTTTTCGGACGCATCTGGTGTGGCATTTTCTGTCCTGATGGCACTTTAACAGAAAAGATCAGTTATTACGGAAAACAACAGTCCATCCCTCGTTGGATGCGTTGGTCCAAATGGCCACAATTGACCTTTATCGTTTTTACACTTTCCTTATTTTTTTCCGGCGCCGCATATCAATACCAAAGTACGGCTGTTTTGCTTGGCTTTTTTACGTTTCTGGCCTTGTTAACCGGTTTTTTATACGGAAAAGGAAGACGAATATGGTGCATGTATTTGTGCCCGTCCAATGTCATTTTTACCTTACTGGCAAAATTATCGCCCTTTCATTTTCAGGTCGACAGAAAAAAATGGGATTCCTACCAGGGCAAACCCAAGCGGATCAACTGTGCTCCACTTATCCATATCAAACAGATGGAAAGCACTTCCTTTTGCCACGCCTGCGGTCGCTGCAATGACTACAGAAATGCCATAAAAACCGCTGTTCGTTCTTTCGATCATGAAATTTTATCCGATATATCGAAACAAACCTCAACCTCACAAGCACTGACTCTGCTTTATGGCATGATTGGATTAGGGACAACCCTCTTTCTTTTTTCTCTGCCTTTTTTGGCTTTTCCGCTGCCGGTTTGGTTGATTTTTC
>CAZAIY010000066.1:0-6249 GCA_964485295.1 uncultured Oxalobacter sp.
ACGGAAGAATTACAAAAGGATTTGATGAAATATTGTTAATCCTTTTTAAAACTTATCAAGGAAAAAGTTTATATATATTACATCCTAGGCAGATACTGGCATAATAGATAGAATGTAAATGCTTATTGCAAAAAAAGGGAGAATAAGTATGTCTGAACGGAAAATTGCCTTGGTTACCGGAGGTAATAGAGGAATTGGTTTTGAAATTTGTCGTCAGCTTGCTGAAAAAGGATGTTTTGTTATTTTGGGATCTCGTGTTCCAGTTCGTGGAAGAGAGGCTGTTGCAGAACTCAAAAATGCCGGTTACAACAATATTCGCTATATGCATCTTGATATGAATGATCCGGAAACATTCATTGACACCAGAGACGAGATCGAAAAGGACTATGGACGTTTGGATATACTGATTAATAATGCTGCTATTTTTATTGATGGAAAACTCAAGATTGACAGTTTGCCAGTCAGCGTTATTCGGGATACGTTTGAAGCGAATTTTTTTAATTTAATTGAATTGACACAATTACTTTTGCCACTCATTAAGAAAAGTCCGGCCGGTCGTATTGTCAATCAATCCAGTATTTTGGGTTCCTTGACCTATCATAGTATGCCGGATTCTCCTATTAAGGGAGGAAAAGCTTTTGCTTATAATGCGAGTAAAACAGCATTAAATGCATTTACCGTTCATTTGGCTGATGTCTTATCAGATACAAAGATCAAAGTAAGTTCAGCCCATCCGGGAAATGTTCGTTCCGACATGAATCCGCGGGGAGAATTGAGTTTGGAAGAAGGTGCCAAAACGGCAGTTGAGCTGGCCCTTTTTGCAGATGATGATCCCACAGGCGGTTTTTTCTATCGGGAGCACATATTGCCCTGGTAGAGTGAAGTAATACATCTATTTACAGGCGAAATATTTTTTCGCCTGTTTTTTTATTTGCTTTATGAATTAGAAGCGAATGGGTATTCGGTATAATGTTCCCTTTGGTTGTCATTAGAATATTTTTCCATGTCAGTTATTCCTGAATTACTTCTTCCTGCCGGCTCCATTGAAAAAATGCACAAGGCTTTTGATTTCGGTGCGGATGCAGTTTATGCGGGGCAGCCCCGTTACAGTTTACGGGCACGCAATAATGATTTTTCAACCTTGAGCAAATTGGAACAGGGTATTGTTGAGGCTCGTGCCCGAGGCAAACGTTTTTATGTCGCCAGTAATATCTATGCCCATAATGCCAAGCTGAAAACCTATATGGCTGATATGGAGCCGGTAATTGCAATGAAACCGGATGCCCTCATTATGGCTGACCCGGGTTTGATCATGATGGTTCGGGATAAATGGCCGGATGTTCCTATTCATCTTTCTGTTCAGGCAAATGCAATCAACTGGGCAGATGTGAAATTTTGGCAGCGAATTGGATTGACACGCATCATTTTGTCTCGTGAATTGTCTCTTGATGAAGTTGAAGAAATTCGTATGCAGTGCCCGGATATGGAACTGGAAGTATTTGTCCACGGCGCATTATGTGTTGCGTATTCGGGACGCTGTCTTCTTTCGGGTTATTTCAATCATCGTGATTCCAATCAGGGAACGTGTACGAATTCCTGCCGCTGGAATTACACTTTGCATAATGCCGTCCGGAATGAAGAAGGGGATTTGCTTGCAGAAAATCCGGATAAAAATATCTCTTTATCTTCATTGGGAGAAGTTCCCCGTCATCCCCTGGCCGATCAACCCTATTTCATTGAAGAAGGTAAGCGTGCAGGACAATTGATGCCAATTATTGAGGATGAACATGGAACCTATATTTTGAATTCAAAGGATTTAAGAGCTGTAGAGCACATCGAACGTTTGGTCAAAATAGGAGTTGATTCCCTGAAAATAGAGGGGCGTACCAAATCCATCTATTACGTTGCACGAACAGCACAGGTCTATCGAAAAGCGATTGATGATGCTGTTTCCGGAAAACCTTTTGATGTTCGCCTTTTGGGCGCTTTACAGGGACTGGCCAATCGTGGTTATACCGATGGTTTTTACAAGCGTCATCATTCCCAGGAATATCAGAATTATCTGTCAGGTGCATCGGCATTACATAATAGTCATTATGTTGGTGATGTACAATCCATTGAAAATGGCTGGGCAACTGTTACGGTTAAGAATCGTTTTTCTGTCGGGGACAAAATCGAGCTTCTCCATCCAAATGGCAATAGTATTTTTACTTTGGAAAAAATGACAAATATGGAAGGGGAACCTCTTTCTGTTGCCCAGGGTAGTGGGCATACCGTTCGAATTCCATTGGAAACGCACTGGGATAAAGCTCTTCTTGCCCGTTTGTTATAAGAAGCACACATTATGCGACAAATCGTATTGGATACAGAAACAACAGGAAAGTCGGTTGAAGAGGGCGATCGTATCATTGAGATTGCCGGATTGGAATTGAAAAGCCGTCAAAGGACCGGAAATAATTATCAGACCTATATCAATCCTGAACGTGATTCGCATAGGGATGCGCTTGCGATTCATGGATTGACAACAGAATTTTTGAGCGACAAGCCCAAATTTGCCGAGATAGCTGAAGATTTTTGCAATTACATCCGCGGGGCTGAACTGATCATTCATAATGCGCCTTTTGACGTTGGTTTTCTCAATTGCGAATTGGCAAAAGTGAATTTGCCACCCATAGAAGAGTTGGCCACAAAAGTCATTGATACGCTTGTTATAGCGAGAGATCTTTTTCCCGGAAGACGAAATAGTCTGGATGCATTGTGTGAACGTTATGAAATCAATAACAGTCACCGTTCCCTGCATGGTGCCTTAATTGACGTGGATTTGCTGGCGGATGTGTATCTTGCCATGACCCGGGGACAAAATGACTTGAATATCAGTTTGTTTGCCGATCCGGAAGAACTCGGAAAGAATCCGATAAAATCGGATTTATTTAATCTTTTCGTCCATAAAGCAACGCCGGAGGAAATTGCCTTGCATGAAGTCTATCTTGATGAAATGGCAAAAAAATCAGAAAAACCGGTTATCTGGAGAAGCCTGGCGTTGCAATCGGGTTCAGAAAAAGAATCGTTCTAGTTTTTTTAGGAATTTGGGGCGATTCCTATCGATTATTTTCATTTTTTCGATACGTTTACTTAAGGTTCCCATTACAGGGAAAGAATGCATGATGGTAATCAAATCGGGAAGATGGATATCATGCCGCATGGCGGAAGTCCATTCATCAGCCATTTCTTTTGATTTTTCTCCCACGATACTGACCCCGTAAATTTTCCCATTGGGAGAACAAAAAATCTGAACATATCCTTTCTGTTTTTTTCCTTTTGTCGGGAAATCATAGGTTGTTTCCATGACTTCGTACTCAATGCTGTCTTCATCCAATTCTTTTGATGTTTTTCCGACATGCGATATTTGTGGTTCGGTAAAAACCGTCCATGGCACGGGATCCTTTAAATATTTCTTCTTGGAAGAAGGGGAAAGCGTGGTATTCATGAGTGCCAGAATACCTTGCTGCATGGCTGCATTTGATAGCAGATAGGAACCATTACAGTCGCCAATTGCATAGATTTGCTGATTGCTGGTTCTCAGATAATCATCAACCCAAATCCCTTTTCTGTTGTATCGGATATCGGCGTTTTCCAGGTTGAGTGACGAAAAGTCATAATAGCGCCCGGCTGAAATCATCAGTTGTTCCGATTCGATTTGCAGTCCCTCCCGGGTATGGATAACGACATGGCCGTTTTCCCTTTTTTCAACGCGTGTAATAACAGAAGAATGGTGAATATGAATTCCCATTTTTTCACAATTTTTTTGAAGTGTTTCTCCCGCCTTTTTTTCTCCTGTCGGGATAAGATGGGACTGATCATGAATGATGGTGCACTTGCAACCCATTTTGGCAAAAGCCTGGGACATTTCGCATCCGATGGTTCCTGCACCAATGAAAGTCAGACTTTCCGGAATTTTTTTTAACTGAAACAGATTCTCACTGGTAAGAAAATCGATTTTATCCAGGCCTGAAATAGGCGGAATGAAAGGGCGTGTACCGGTGGCGATGAAAATGTATTTGCCGGAATATTCTTTGTCTTTTACGCAAATAGTATTTTTGTTTACAAATGAAGCCGGTCCTTGTCCCAAAAGAATATCCGCCTGACTGACAAGGGATGTCATTTTGTTTTCCCGAATATGATGGATATCCGCATTGATCCGAGCCAGGGATTCTGTCAGCAAGGGATTTTTGTCCCAAATGGTTGGCAGGGTTTCGGAGGACAGAGGATTTTCAAAATTTTTTTCTCCAATATTGCGGCTTTCAACGGCTAATACTTTCAGGCCCATTTCTATGGCTGTGCTTGTAGCCGCCATACCTGCCGGTCCCAGTCCAATAACGATTAGGTCATATATATTCATAGTCTGATTGAGTAGAAACAAAAAAGCCTGGAGAATGACATGGAATTGGTTTTTTGCATGCGTCAGCAAAAAACGATTATATCCATTACAGATTATATGTTGAAATATCAGGAAAAACCATTTTTTCTTAAAAGAAAAAAAGAAAGAAGAAACGGGAAAATAAAATCAGTTGACGGCATTTAAACCATTTTTTAATAAAGTTATGAAATTACAGTTTTCCTGCCATTGACGATGTTCCTCATTATTTTGTATTTGCTCGACAAAAGTTGCTGTTGGTGTATCCATCATGCTTTGCAAAATTCGTTCTGCCAGTTTGGTATCCGGGTGAATACAGCTGTAAAAAGCGACGGTATTGCCATGCTGGATCAGAATGGTTGGAAATTTGTCAATATCCCAGTCTCCAATCATTTCGGCGTGATCTTCAATATCAACCCAGAAAAAGCGGACGTCCTTACGGGATTCTGCCAGCTCTTTTAATTGGGGAAAGTATTCACGACAGGAGTTGCACCAGTTTGCACAAAAACAAACAAATAACCACGCATCACTGTCAATGGAATGAAGTACTTTTGCGTAGTCGGACTGTTTCAATGTAAGCAGCGACATAAAAATAATGACATAATAAAAAGGGAAGTGATTATACTGGATTTTTCTGGGTTTTTAATACCATGATTTAAAAACGTTTTTTATGGAAAACAGAATTATCCTAAAAAAATCATTTGAAAAATGTTTCCATTCATTCCGGATGGGATTTTACAGGCAGGTATGAAACAAAACCAAAATGGCAAGGTCTTATCAGGTAAAAGAGGAACGGTCCGGATTCAAATCCGTCGCAATCGGGTCAGATGTGTTTTTGAAAACAGGGTTTGGGCCTGCAGGATAAAAAAGGAGATATCATGATAGTCGAGGAAGATGACGATATTCGGGAAATATTCAAAACGGTTAAAACCGTGGCAGTTGTGGGGTGTTCTCCCAATTCGGGTGCAAAAAATTATGTGCCGGCTTTTATGCAGGATCAGGGTTATCACATCATTCCTGTCAATCCTCGATATGAAGAGGTGTTTGGAAAGAAATGCTATGCGAGTTTGAAGGATATTCCCGAGAAAGTGGATATGGTAGAGTGTTTCCGGCCTTCAGAAGATATTCCGCCTATTGCTGAAGAGGCGATTGCCATTGGCGCCAAAGTGCTATGGATGCAGGTTGGCATTATCAATGAACCTGCTGCGAAAAAGGCTTCCGATGCCGGGCTGAAAGTGGTCATGAACCGTTGTCCGTGTGCGGAAATTCCACGTCTGGTAAGTGGAAAAGAAAACAGCTGGCGGGAATTCAAGCAAAAATATAATCCCAAACTGGATAGCTAAAGCGAGGATATTTGTCAGGTTTTGTGGATGGATTCCATTTGAAAAGCAGCTTTTGATGTTTTTCATCAAAGGCTGTTTTTCATTTTTTCGAAAAATTGCGGGCTGTCTGATTATGCCTGTCGTTTTTCAGTACTACACAGGGTAAAATAAGCCTATGCCGATTCTTATTGCATTTGAAACTTCATCCGAGATCGCTTCCGTTTCACTCATGCTTGAAAACGGAGAGATCACAACACGCAGCAGTTCAGGAATGGCAACCCATTCCCGGTTTATTTTGCCGATGATACAGGCCGTTTTGGCCGATGCGGAAATGCGTCTTTCCCAATGCGATGCGATTGCCTTCGGGTGTGGTCCCGGGTCTTTTACGGGTGTGAGAACAGCCTGTGGTGTGGCGCAGGGACTGGCATTTGGCGCGGATTTGCCGCTCATCCCTGTTGTCAGTTTGGCCGCCATGGCACAAACGTGTTTGAGCCGTTATCAGTCAACGCATGT
>CAZAIY010000067.1:0-6200 GCA_964485295.1 uncultured Oxalobacter sp.
CCTGACAAGGTTGTTGACGGTTGTCCTATTTTTATATAACCTAATCCCACATCAAGCAGTGTCTGTAATCGACGAGCGACTGCCGGAATCGATTTAAAAAATTCGGACGCTTCCTCTACAGTCATATCAAGCACTTCGGAAATATTTTTTTCCCTATACCGTATTTCCAAAGTTTCACGGTTATAGCGTTTGCCATGACAGACATCACATGGAACATAAATATCGGGCAGAAAATGCATTTCCACCCTGATAACACCATCTCCCTGACAGGATTCACAACGTCCTCCTTTGACATTGAAAGAAAATCTTCCAGGTGTATATCCTCTTTCACGAGAAGCCGGAATATTGGAAAACAACTCCCGTATGGGTGTAAAAAGACCTGTATATGTTGCCGGATTGGATCTTGGTGTTCTTCCGATAGGTGCCTGATTAACCGCTATGACCTTGTCAAAATGTTCCAGACCGCTAATGGAATCATAAGTAGCAGGTTCTGTTTGAGCACCAAAAAGATGCCGGGCAACTGCCGCATACAAAGTATCATTAACCAAGGTTGATTTTCCGGAACCCGATACTCCCGTAACACAGGTTAAAAGCCCGACAGGCAATTTAAAGGTAACCTTTTTCAAATTATTGCCACTGGCTCCTGTAATAATCAATTGATTGTTTTCATTCTGGCGAACACGCTTTTCAGGTAACGGAATGGAAAGTTCACCATTCAGATATTTTGCCGTTAAGGAAATCTTCGATTCCAAAACCGTCTTTGGAGGACCTTGTACAACAACGTGGCCTCCATGCACGCCTGCCCCCGGCCCCATATCAATAATATGATCTGCCGTTCGAATGGCCTCCTCATCATGTTCGACAACCAGTACTGTATTTCCAAGATCTCTTAAATGTTTCAGTGTTTTAATCAGACGATCATTATCCCGCTGGTGCAATCCGATAGATGGTTCATCCAAAACATACATGACCCCCGTTAACCCACTTCCTATTTGGGAAGCCAGGCGAATCCGCTGGGATTCCCCACCCGATAAAGTGTCTGCACCACGATTCAATGAAAGATAATCCAGACCCACATTATTTAAAAACTGTAAACGTGACACAATTTCATGGATGATTCGTTCTGCTATTTCTTTTTTTGCCCCACTTAGTGATAACGTCTGAAAATATTTCAAAGCCTCATTTAACGGAAGACCTGTTATGTCATAAATTGCACGTTCCTGTTCATCCTGTCCAACGGTAACAAAACGGGATTCTTTCCTAAGCCGTGTTCCATGACACGATGGACATTCCTTTTCATTTATCAGCTTGGCCAAATCTTCTCTTACCGACTGGGAATCCGTTTCCCGATAACGTCGTTTAAGATGATTGATAACCCCTTCAAAAGTATGTTCCCGTTCCCAGATCTGGCCTTTTTCCGTGACATATACAAAAGGAATTTTTTCTTTTCCGGATCCAAAAAGGACAATATTTTGAATATCTTCCGGCAAATCCTCAAACGGTGTTCCCAGCTCAAAATGATAATAATCAGCCAGTCCTTGCAATATCATGAAATAAGATGAATGACGAATATCCCAATTTTTTAAAGCGCCTCCAACCAGGGAAAGATGTGGCGACACAACCACTCTTTTGGGATCAAAAAATTCGATATACCCCAACCCATCGCATTTAGAGCACGCTCCCATAGGATTGTTAAAGGAAAAAATCCGGGGTTCCAGTTCATGCAGGGAAAAACCACAAATGGGACAGGCAAATTGACTGGAAAAAATTTGTTCCTCTCCGGAATCCATATTTACGGCAATAGCTCTTCCATCCGCCACACGAAGTGCTGTTTCAAAACTTTCTGCCAGTCTCTGTTTGATATCCGAATGAATTCGAATACGATCGACCACCACATCGATGGTATGTTTTTCTGTTTTTTTTAATTTCGGAATATTTTCCACATCAACAATTTCCGCTTTTTTTGTTCCGCTTTGGATACGAAAGCGGATAAATCCCTGCGCCTGCATTTGTTCAAAAAAATCCAGATACTCGCCTTTTCGGGCATTCACTACAGGTGCCAGAATCATCAATCGGGTTCCTTCCGGAAGCTCTGTAACCGCATCCACCATTTGGGAAACGGATTGTGCCGCCAAAACCATTTCAGGATGATTGGGACAATGTGGCGTGCCAACCCGGGCATACAGCAGCCGCAAATAATCATATATTTCCGTTACTGTTCCAATTGTGGAACGCGGATTATGGGAGGCGGCTTTTTGATCAATCGCAATGGCAGGTGACAAACCTTCGATCAAATCAACATCCGGTTTTTCCATGAGTTGCAAAAACTGTCTGGCATAGGCGGAAAGCGACTCCACATAACGTCTTTGCCCTTCCGCATAAAGCGTATCAAATGCAAGCGATGATTTCCCGGAACCGGATAACCCCGTTATGACAACCAACTTGTTTCTGGGAATTTCAAGGCTGATATTTTTAAGATTGTGCGTGCGGGCACCTTTAATAAAAATGATTCCGCGATCTTCCATGATATTTTTCAGACATTTTTTAAAACAGTTTTTAACTATAACGCATTTCAGGCATTATCATAGGGAAAGAAATTCAACCGTGCATATGGCAACCTACTTCTGGCATAATGCACCTTCTGGTTTAGAAATCATAAAACAAAATAAATTTCAACATTAGGAGAAACCAATGGCATCTATCAATAAAGTTATCATTGTCGGTTACCTTGGACGTGATCCGGAAAAGCGTTACATGCCGAATGGTAATCCCATAACCACTATTGTCGTTGCTACCAGCGAAAAATGGAAAGACAAGGATTCCGGCGAGCAAAAAGAAAATACGGAATGGCATCGTATTTCTTTTTTTGGAAAACTGGCAGAAACAGCAGGTGAGTATTTGAAAAAGGGCTCTCAGGTTTACGTTGAAGGAAGATTAAGAACACGAAAATATACTGACAAGGACAAGATCGAACGCTATACGACGGAAATCCTTGGCGACATCATGCAAATGCTGGATCGTCGCACCAATACCGATGACTTTACGGATAATCGTACTAGCAGCTCAAAATCCTCTTTTGGACCACATTCCCACTTAACGCATAATCTAGCGCCCAATCTTTCTGAGGTGGATGACGATATTCCTTTCTAGAAACAGAAAATTTCCTGGAATCAAAACGGTCTAATCCAGACCGGTCTTAAATTTGCCTTATCAGGAGTAGCAATTGCTGTTTCAATCTGACTGAGCAATTTGGGTTTATCCTTACCCAATACACCTTTTAACACCAATTGATTGGATGCGTGATCACTTCTAAAAATAGTTGACTTCAATTCAAGAGCACCCACAAATTGCCGCAATTCTCGAAAAAGAGAAGGTTGCGGCATATATTCAAATTGACCTTGAAAAGCCTTCTGGTGGCGCGCCTCTCCATGAGGCAGATTAATTACCAGCGAGGCAAGAAACTCGGGTTGGGTCTGATTGGCCAATGAAGCTGAATTGATGGCATGCTGCTCGCTGAATTTTTCACCGGCCAACCCATTGATAATCATTACGGAGCGTTTCACACCCGCATCGGCCAAACGATTTAATGCCTTTACCGTGCTTTGTTGTGTTTCTCCTTTATTTATACATTGAAGAACGTAATCATCTCCTGATTCCGCCCCAAGATAAATTAAACCGAGTCCTGCCTCACAAAGCTGTTTGAGCTCTTCATCCGATTTTTTTTCAACATTACGGGGAAGACAATAAGAAGCTACCCGAACGACACTTGGCAGATGTTTTTTTATGGCATGCAAAATATTTAAAAGTCTTCGGGTAGACAACACCATTGCATCCCCATCTGCCAGAAAAACCCGACGGATCCCCAATACATTTTTTCCGGCCCATTCAATTTCCCTTAAAACCGATTCTTCCGGTTTTATACTGAACTTTTTTTGGGGTTGCGTATACATATCACAATAGGAACACTTGCTCCAACTGCACCCGTTTGTGATTTGCAATATCAATGAGCGGGCTTCGCTTGGTGGGCGAAAAAGGGGTTCAATATATGTGATTGGACAGGTATTAAACATATTTAGCCAAGCTGTGCCTTAACGCGGTCGACAGAAGCTTTTAATGCATTTGAGAGATCATTAATCGCTTTTTCTCTTGTCATACCGGTTTTATAACGTAATGTTTCTTCCGCTTTTTGGGTACTGATAGGCCAATCATCCGCCAGGAAAACACTTCCCTGCCACTCGTTTTTGGGAACGGCACGAACGGTTGCTTTAGGATTTGCATGATTGATAATGAGCTGGGCCAGCTCTGCCCAAGTCAAATAAATACTGCCCAAATTAAACATTTCCCCTTTTGGACGTTTTTCGAAAATCGCCAATACGGCAGAAACAAAATCATCCAACTGCAGGAAATTACCCCCGCTATCAGCCGGTACCTCTATAACACCTTTTTCAATAGCATCTCTTGCCATGGCGCGAATATTGCGCCCGCCAATGGTTTCGCCATAGGCATACCATATCATGACATTGTTAACCGCCATGTCATGTTGTACCGTATAAATTTTGCTCATTTCCTCGGTAATAAGTTTTGCCAAAGCATAAGCCGGATTCCTGGACTGTTCCACCAAATGCGGATGCGTCTCATCTACCGGATTGGCAATCGGTTTGCCGTAGGAAACTGCCGTTGTCGCATTTATAACATCCTTTACACCATATTCCACTGCGGCATCCAACAGATATTGGTATGCCTTGACGTCGATATCAAGAAGATCAATAAAGCTTTCCGAAAAACTCCATGCGAGATGTAAAATGGCATCCACACCCTGGACAGATTTTCGAACAAGTTCCTTATCTGCCAAATCTCCCAAAACCGTCTCAACATTGTTACCGGCCAGTTTCTTCAACCCCTCTTCATCCTTATCAAAAACACGAACCTGATACCCTTTTTTTGCTAAAGATTTCACCACATGGACACCCATGTTGCCGCAACCTCCGGTAACAAGAATTTTCATCATTTTCTCCTTAAAAAAACTATTGACCTATATCAAACCATGCACATCCACAATGGAATATAAAAAAGGCAACCCTTGCAATGAGTTTTTAATATTACAGGATTTATCCCAAGAGTAAAATTGCATGTATTTAAAAACAAATTTTCTTATTATTTCTTTGAAAAAATTTATAATCAAAATGTCTTTTCCCAATTGATTTATTTATTAATTTAAAAAAGCTTGCCCTTTGTCAGAAAATAACAAAACCTTTGAAGAAAAAAACTCCCTACCTTTCGCATTAAAAAAACGATGGAGGGATGTTTTACATATGCATATTCGAAAGCATTGGATAATTGCTTTGGGAATGACTGTTTCCATACTGGCAATTGTGGCAATGCTGATACAAAGCATATCCAAAATCGGGCAACCCAGTTTTGATCAGGCACTCAAATATGCCGTTATAGGCGGCGGTGCAGGATTTGTCATGACGGCAGCAGGAGCATTACCAGCGCTTCTGATCAAAAAAATTCCCCAGCAAATTGAAGATACCATGCTGGGATTTGCGGCAGGAATGATGCTTGCTGCAAGTGCTTTTTCTCTTTTATTGCCCGGATTGCAAGCAGGTATTGAAATCACCGGCAGTAAAATAACAAGCGCCATTGTTGTCACACTTGGCATGGGCTTAGGTGTTCTCCTAATGCTCAGCCTAGATCAGTTTACACCGCATCATCACCAGACAAGCGGTGCTTTTGGACCAGGATACGAACGGTTCAACCGCGTCTGGTTATTTGTTTTTGCAATTTCACTTCATAATTTACCGGAAGGGATGGCCATCGGCGTCAGTTTTTCCAGAGGAGACATGAATATAGGACTGCCTCTGACAACAGCCATTATCCTGCAGGATGTGCCTGAAGGATTGGCCGTTGCTCTTGCCTTGATTAGCGCAGGAATGTCCCGTTCAAAGGCCATTTTACTAGCAGGGATAACCGGTTTGCTTGAGCCGATTGGCGCGCTTTTAGGTGTTGGACTGACAAGTGGTTTCGCACTGTCCTATCCGATAGGTCTTGGTCTTGCCGGTGGTGGTATGATCTTTATTGTTTCTCATGAAGTCATTCCCGAAACACATAGAAATGGACACCAGACACCCGCTACTATAGGTTTAATTGTTGGTTTTGCACTCATGATGATTTTGGATATCATGTTAGGGTAACAAGGA
>CAZAIY010000068.1:0-6197 GCA_964485295.1 uncultured Oxalobacter sp.
CCAATGATGGATATGCCATCAACCTGTCTTATGACAATGGTCCATTCATGGCAACTGCTAACTGGAGTCGCGTAGCTGATTCCAATGATTCCGACACATGGAACATTGGTGTGGCTTACAAATTTGGTACAGCCCGTGTATCTCTGTTGTATGAAAAAACCACAGATGAAGGAGCTAAAGCAGGTGGTTCCAGCATGTATGACGTGAGTTCCATAGATCCAACAGAATGGGGCCCATTATCTCAAAAAGGCCTGAAGAGTGAACAGGAAGTCTGGTTGCTCGGTCTGGAATGGGATATTGGACCAGGTCAATTTGATGCATCCGTACAACGTGGATCCGTGGATGATATTAGATATGTGGATGGTAGTAGAAAAACTGCAAAAGGCAAGACTATCAAAGATGGCGATGTCATGAAGTATGCAGTTGGTTATACCTATAACCTGTCCAAACGCACTTCCGTTTATGGTCAAGTTTCCTACACGGATGCTGATGTAGAAGTTGCAGAAACAGGATGGAACGGTATCGATCGTGAAAGTTCCACTGGTGTACAAATCGGTATGACCCACAAGTTCTAATATAAGGACTTGAGAAGTTATCCTAAGCAGATAACTTCAAAAAACCTTAAAGCGAGTATGACAAAAACATACTCGCTTTATTATTTCTAATGAAAATCACAAAAAAACGCTGACCCGTTTTCAGACCAGCGTTTTTTACTTTCAATCGTTTTTATTTCAAAACGGATTTCAGTGTCTTACCGATTTCACCTGGATTTTGAGTAACGGTAATGCCACATTCTTGCATGACTGCCAATTTTTCCTGGGCAGTACCTTTACCACCAGAAATAATAGCACCAGCATGACCCATCCGTTTTCCTGGAGGAGCTGTTACACCTGCAATAAAACCAACAATTGGTTTTTTCATATTGTCTTTAGCCCACCTTGCAGCTGTTTCTTCGTCATTACCTCCGATTTCTCCGACCATAATGACAGCTTCTGTTTCCGGATCGTCATTAAACATTTTGAGGACATCAATATGTTTCAAACCATTAACGGGGTCACCACCCACACCAACAACTGTTGATTGTCCAAGACCAAACTCAGCAAGCTGACCAGCTGATTCATAGGTTAAGGTACCTGATTTGGAAACAACACCAATGGTTCCTTTTCTATGAATATGGCCAGGCATAATACCGATTTTCAGTTCATCAGGAGTAATGATACCTGGGCAGTTTGGACCGACAAGAATGGTTTTCTTGCCTTTCATTTTATCGCGGGTACGAATCATATCGCGAACTGGAATACCTTCTGTAATACAGATAACCAGATCCATTTCTGCCTCAACTGCTTCATCAATTGCAGCTGCAGCAAATGGAGGTGGTACATAAATTACAGAAACAGTTGCTCCAGTTTGTTTTTTTGCTTCCGCTACGGTATCAAATACAGGAATATCCAAAAATTTGGTTCCGCCTTTTCTAGGAGTAACACCACCAACATAACACTCTTTACCAAAGGCATAATTTTGTGACATCTCTGTATGGAAAGCACCGGTTTTACCAGTCAATCCTTGAACAATGACTCGTGTATTTTTGTTAATCAGAATAGACATACTTATTACCCCTTAGCTGCTTTGATTGCCTTTTGTGCGGCATCAGTCATGCCATCGGCAGAAATAATTGGTAAACCGGACTTGGCAAGAATTTCTTTACCAAGATCAACGTTCGTTCCTTCAAGACGGACAACCAAAGGAACAGTCAGTGCTACCTGACGTGCAGCTTCAACAATACCATTAGCAATAACGTCACAACGCATGATACCGCCAAAGATATTGACTAAAATACACTTGACTTTTGGATTGGCAAGCATGATTTTGAAAGCTTCCGTGACTTTCTCTGTTGTTGCTCCACCACCAACATCAAGGAAGTTTGCTGGTTCACCACCGAAGAGTTTGATGATATCCATCGTTGCCATCGCCAGTCCTGCACCATTAACCATACAGGCAATGTCACCAGTTAAAGCGATATAGGTCAAATCAAACTTGGATGCAGCGATTTCATCAGGATCTTCTTCATCAAAGTCACGCATACCAGCAATTTCTTGTTGGCGATACATACCATTTGAATCAAAATTGAATTTAGCATCCAATGCAATAATACGGTTACTTCCGGTCAAAACGAGCGGATTGATTTCTGCCAAAGAAGCATCAGACTCATCAAATGCCTTATACAAACCTTGCATGAATTTAGCGGCTTCTTTCAATGCAGCATCAGGCACACCGATTTTTCTAGCGATGTCTTCACCTTCGGCATCGGTCAAACCAGTTTTTGGATCAATGAAAACTTTATGAATTTTTTCCGGTGTTTTGCTTGCAACTTCTTCAATTTCCATACCACCTTCAGAAGATGCCATTAATGCAACACGTTGAGTTTCACGATCAACAACCATACCGACATAGTACTCCTTGGCAATATCAGCACCTTCTTCAATTAACAGACGCTTGACTACACGACCTTCCGGACCAGTCTGATGGGTTACCAAAGTCATACCAAGAATTTGCTCGGCATATTGTTTGACTTCGTCAATTGATTTTGCCACTTTTACTCCACCGCCTTTTCCGCGGCCACCTGCATGAATCTGTGCTTTTACGACCCAGATTTTTCCACCCAAGCTTTCTGCTGCTTTTACAGCTTCATCTACAGTAAAACAGGGAATACCTCGAGGTGTGGCTACCCCATATTTACGTAAAATTTCTTTTCCCTGATATTCATGAATATTCATACTTGCCCTTCAAAAGAATGAATGGATGACAGCATCATCCATTCCAGCTTGAATCTAATGAACTATCTTTCATTAAAACACATTCCCCGCCATATGCTTTTTCAGCGGTCTGGAGAAGGCACCTTGTTCTTTTCATCCCAAAATTAAGCAATTTCACGAGACAAAAATCAGCTGATATCATATCTGTTTAGGCTTTGATGTATTCTTGACTCAAGTCAATTTTATGATTCCCTAATAAACAATAATTTAAAATTTTGTAAAATAAAACAGCACCTCTTAAAAACAGTCAATTTCTGAGCTTTTTGAATTACATTTCATGTCCATTATTTTTTTCATTTCATTTTCCATATTGTGCAAATGACTATTCTTTTAACAACATTGAATGCTCGATATGCGCATAGTTCTTTGGGATTACGTTATCTGCATGCCAACATGGGGGCTCTCACAGACCGAACCCGTATCCTTGAATTTGTTATTGGAATAAATATCCATCTTATTGCGGAAAAAATTCTCGGGCACAACCCCTCCATTATCTGCATCAGTGTCTATATTTGGAATGTGGAAGAAGTTACCCGCCTGGTTTCCCTATTAAAAGCACTGTCACCCCAAATCCCTATCGTTTTAGGTGGACCTGAAATTTCATATGAAACGGATTCTCATCCGTTATCGCAAATGGCAGACTATATTATAAGTGGCTGGGGCGAAGCAACGTTGCCTCAATTATGTTCTGATATCCTGAACGGTACACTGCCTGCAGAAAAATTTCATCAGGGGAAACAGCTTGCATTAGACGAGATTGTCATGCCATATCATTTGTATACGGATGAAGATATCGCGCACCGCATTATTTACGTTGAAGCTTCTCGTGGCTGTCCTTTTCGTTGTGAATTCTGTCTGTCTTCTCTTGACAAAACAGCTTTTTCATTTGACACCACCAAATTTTTGACGGAAATGGAAAACCTGTATCAAAGGGGCGCAAGAAGTTTCAAATTTGTCGATCGCACATTCAATCTGAACACAAAAAAATGCTTGCAGATTCTTCAGTTTTTTCTGGATAAAATTCATTTAGCCCCTGATGATCCTGTTTTTGTCCATTTTGAAGTGGTTCCGGATCATTTGCCTAAAGCATTAAAAAATACGATTCAACAATTTCCTTCAGGAACCTTGCAACTGGAAATTGGCGTCCAGACATTCAATCCAGACGTACAATCATTAATCAGCCGAAAACAAAACAATACAAAAAGTGAAGAAAATATTCAGTGGTTAAAAAACCATACACAGGCTCATCTTCACGCAGATCTGATCATAGGTTTACCTGGAGAATCACTGGAAAGCTTTGCCTTGGGATTTGACCGATTAATCCGGCTTCAGCCACATGAAATACAGGTAGGCGTTTTAAAGCGTTTAAAAGGAACCCCCATACTACGTCACACCCAAGAATTTAATCTGGTTTTTGATTCCTTCTCACCTTATAGCATCGTATCAAACATTGATCTGGATTTTTTTGCGATACAAAAACTAACCCGGTTTTCTCGTTTCTGGGATCTGATCGCCAATTCAGGTCGTTTTGTTAATACCTTGCCCTTGATTCTAGGAGACACTCCGTTTTCCCGATTCATGGCTTTGTCTGAATGGCTTTACGAAACGGGGAAAACAACACATGGCATTGCACTTGACAGACTTGCCTCATTGGTAACCGAATGGCTTGTACAACAAGGTATGGATGCTGATCTTGTGAGAATTACAATTGGGCAGGATTATGCCGGAAAAGCTAAAATCAAGTCAAAACAAGATCCCAATAACCCTGTCCCTCAAAAAAACCAATCCGGGCATATTCGCCAAAACCGCCACATCAAAAAAAATCAATCCATTAATTGAGCCAGCCACGACGACGGAAATACCAGAAAGGCGCCAATGCACTTCCCAGCATCAACAATAAAGCAAATGGATATCCGAAATCCCATGTCAACTCTGGCAAAATATGGAAGTTCATACCATAAATACTTGCAATGAGAGTAGGTGGGAGGAATGCCACACTGGCAACAGAAAAAATCTTGATAATTTTGTTCTGGTTAATATTAATAAAACCGACTGTTGCATCCATCAAAAAGTTGATTTTATCGAACAGGAAAGAAGTATGACCATCCAACGATTCAATATCCCGAAGAATTTGACGGGCTTCTTCAAACTGTTCGGAATCCAGTAAACGACCGCGCATCAAAAAACTGACTGCACGACGTGTATCCATCATATTTCGACGGATACGTCCATTCAAGTCTTCTTCTTTTGCAATGGCAGAAAGAGTTGTTGCTGCATCCTGGTCCGTAAAAGTTTCCTGTAACACCCGAATACTGACTTCTTCCAGTTTACGATATATCCCTTCCAAAGCATCTGCTGAATATTCAGCATCTGTGGCGTATAAATCCAGGAGAACATCTTTGTAATCCGTAATAGATCCCGGCCTTGAGCGGGCTCTCATACGTACCAATCTAAACACGGGCAAATCTTCAGGATGCACGGAAAACAGCATTTCCCGCGTCAAAATGAATGCGACTGTTACCGTTTGTGGCCCTTCATCATCATCAATTCTAAAATCTGTTCGAAGATGTAAATCTCCATTTTCAGCTTCATAGTAACGTGCGGAAGCCTCAATGTCCTTGACATCATCTTCTTCCGGCATGGTTACACCAAATATTTCCTCAACCCAAAGGCGCTCTTCATCAGTCGGCGCAGTCAGATCAACCCAGACAGGAGCAACATTTTCCAAATCTGACTTTGAATCGATAGGTACCTGGCTTAGTCGGCCATTTTGTAAAACAAATACATTGATCATGGAGAATTTCTTCCGGCAACCCTGCAAGACATCGCTAAAAGAACCATGCCATTTATTGCAAGTTATTCTTTAAAAAGAATCTATGGCTAAATCCTGACGAGGAAAAGCAAGTTTACTGACATCATTCAAGTGAAGCAAGCCTTTCTCCTGTTCACTTACTCTTTTTTTGACGAATTCCACTTTTTTTCTTCAACTTAGGTGAATCCTGTGGCAATTTTACAGCGCCCATTCTATGAAGAATGATATTGGTTCGCTGTTCCAGATAATGTGAATTCTTTAATTTTCCGTAAAAACGAGGATTAGGCAGTAAAACAGCCAATCGAGCAGCCTGTTCCGGATTTAAATGCGCTGCTGCAATACCATAATAATATCTGGAGGCCGCTTCTGCACCAAAAACACCTGTACCAAACTCGACAACATTTAGATAAATTTCAAAAATTCTTTTTTTATCCATCAAAAATTCCAGCATATAGGTAATAAACAATTCCTGTACCTTACGGAAATAACTTCGATGTCCCGATAAAAAAAGATTTTTAGCCAGCTGCTGGGTAATAGTGCTGGCGCCGTGCATTTCCTCCCCATCCGTTTTA
>CAZAIY010000069.1:0-6159 GCA_964485295.1 uncultured Oxalobacter sp.
ATGCTGGAACATCCGAAAAGTGAAAAAATAACGACAGCGGCACTTGCCCGCCAGCTTTCTCTTTCTGAAGCCGCACTATACCGGCATTTTGCCAGTAAGGCACAAATGTTTGAAGGGCTGATTGATTTTATTGAGACGACCATATTTCGTCTGATCAACCAGATAAACGAGCAGGAAGAAATGGGCCTGGCCCAGGTACAGGCAATTATCAGGATGCTGTTGAATTTTGCCGAACGCAATCCCGGCATGACCCGGGTTTTGATTGGAGAGGTTCTGGTCAATGAAGACGAGCGGCTTCAGGCAAGGATCAATCAGTTTCATGACTATGTCGAACTGGCGTTTCGTCAGAGTTTGCGTATAGCGGTTATTCAGGGGTATGGAACGGAAGAGGAAACCCTTCCAAGAGCAACGGTTTTAATGGCTTTTGTCATCGGGCGCTGGCAGCGTTATGCCAAAACAGGATTTAAAATCCGTTTAACCGAGGAGTTGCCGATACAGATCCAGATGCTGCTGCTTTAGTTTTGCTATAAAAAAAGAGAATCATGAATATGGAAAAAAATCCCGCCAGGTCTTTTTTTTCGCTTGGATTAACAGGTGGAATCGGTAGCGGCAAATCCACTATTGCACGTCTTTTTGCTGACAGAGGCGCTGTCATTGTCGAGATGGATGAAATTGCCCATCAACTGACTGCGCCAAACGGAAAAGGAATGGATGCCATTCGTCGCGAGTTTGGAGCGCCATTTGTCACTCCTGAAGGCGCCTTAAATCGGGAAAAAATGCGGGAACTTGTTTTCCAGGATCCTTTGGCCAGAAAAAAACTGGAAGCCATACTGCATCCCCTGATCAAACATGAAGCGATAAAACAGGCGACGCACTCAAAGGGGGAATATATTATTTTTGTTATTCCGCTTTTGACGGAACAAGCGGTCTGGCAGGATCTGCCGGATCGGATTTTGCTGGTGGACTGTCCCGAAGAACTGCAGATAGAACGGGTGATGATGCGCAATCATATGACGAGAGAACAGGTCAAGGCGATTATGGCGGCGCAGGCTTCCCGGGCAGAACGGCTTGCCATAGCCGATGATGTTCTGTTAAATGACAACAAATTGGACAATTTGCTTGATAAGGTGGCTTATCTGGATTCAAAATATAAAAAATTGGCTAAAAGAACGGCTTTGAGGTCAGATTTAAATTGAATTTTCGTTTTTGATCAGTCAAAATCATAGGTTTCAGACAGGGTAAATGGAAAAGGGTTTATTTTGATAATTTACGAATATCCTTTCAATGAACGTATTCGCACTTTCCTGCGTTTGGAAGATTTGCATGAGCGTTTCCAGTTTTTCCTTGATCAGGACCACCCTCTTCAGCATCATGTGGCATTGTCAACCATCATCGAGATGATGGATGTTGCCGGTCGGGCCGATTTGAAATCGGATTTGATTCAGGAACTTGAAAGACAAAAGCAGACGCTGACAAGTTACCGGGATAATCCGAATGTTCAGACCGATGTTCTGGATTCCGTTCTCACTGAAATAGAAGAGATCAGCAATACATTAATGAATACGACGGGTCGGTTCACGCAGGTCTTTCGCGATAACGAATGGTTAATGAGTATTCGTGGCAGGATAAATATCCCTGGCGGTGTCTGTGAATTTGATGTGCCTTCCTATTACGCCTGGCAGAAAAGACCGGCAGAAAAACGAAGGCAGGATATCCGGAATTGGGTTGAACCTTTAAATTCGCTTTTTGATGCCATTAATTTGGTATTGCGTCTTTTGCGGGATTCGGGAACCCAGGTCACCATTGTGGCGGAGTCGGGAGGCTATCAACAGGATCTGAAAGGCAAAACCTATCAGATGCTGCGTTTGGGATTAAAACCCGATATGAATGTTATTCCGGAAATTTCCGCCAATAAATACATGCTGCGCATTCGTTTTAATACGCAGGATGGGGACATGAAGCCCCGCCCGACAGATACGGATGTGCCATTTGAATTAACCCTGTGCTGATTATGGCTACGATCGTCAAATGTCCCGTATGCAATAAGGAAGTGGAATGGATAGATAAGAATACCTATCGTCCATTTTGTTCATTGCGTTGCAAACAGGTTGATCTGGGTGCCTGGGCGGATGAAAAATATCGGGTACCAGTTGTGGATCAAACCGAACACGGTGAAGAAGATGCCTCTTCATAAAGGCGTTGTTGTTTAAATACAAAAATCAGATCCAAAAAAAATGCCTGCCTATGCAGGATGATTTATCTGTGTATATAATGTTACCCATGATCAGGATAAGTCAATTCGTTATTTCACTTCTTTCTCAGCGTTGGCGTAAGCCAAATGCCTGACGACTCTTTGCGCATGCTCTGCGCGTAAAAATTCTCCGCTTTTTTTACCTTTACTCAAATGTACCGGTAGTTGCAGGCTGTTAAATATCCTGCAAAAAACATTGCTTCTGATGACATGGGAGTGGCTTATGTTGCTGATGATAGATAATTATGATTCGTTTACCTATAACCTCGTCCAATATTTTGGAGAATTGGGCGAAAAAGTTCAGGTTTATCGTAATGATGCGATCAGTCTTAAAGAGATTGCCGATCTTAAACCGGATCGAATCTGTATTTCTCCGGGTCCTGGAACACCTTTGAGTGCCGGTATTTCCATTGACGTGATAAAAGCGTTTTCCGCACGGATACCGATATTGGGCGTATGTCTTGGCCATCAATCCATTGGTGCCGTATTTGGCGGAAAAATTGTTCACGCCAAAACAGTCATGCATGGCAAGGTTTCCCGCATTTCCCATACCGGTAAAGGGGTCTTTGCCGGGTTGCCCCATCCTTTGTCGGTGACCCGTTATCACTCCCTTGCCATTGAGCGGGAATCGCTTCCTGAGTGTCTGGAATTGACCGCATGGACCGATGACGGGGAAATTATGGGGGTACGTCATAAAACCCTGCCAATTGAAGGGGTTCAGTTTCATCCGGAATCCATTTTGACAGATAAAGGTCATGCCCTGCTCAAAAACTTTCTGGATGCCTGATGGGTTCGGATGATTAAAATTGTTTGGGGATAGGATCATGTCTATTACACCTCAGGAAGCATTGGTGCGATGTATCGAGCATCGTGAAATATTTCATGATGAAATGCTGTTTTTATTTCGTCGGATTATGAGTGGGGAAATGTCTCCATTGATGATCGCCGCTTTGACAATGGGATTAAGAGTAAAAAAGGAAACGGTTGGCGAAATTGCGGCAGCGGCACAGGTTTTAAGGGAATTTGCTGTTAAGGTGAATGTGGCCAATACCGGTCATCTGCTAGATATTGTTGGTACAGGCGGAGACGGTGCGCATACATTTAATATTTCAACGGCATCCATGTTTGTTGCGGCTGCGTGTGGAGTGCGTATTGCCAAGCATGGAGGAAGAAGTGTTACTTCTTCCTCCGGCAGCGCAGATCTGCTCGAGGCACTTGAAATCAATATCCATCTGTCACCCGAATGGATTGCCAGATCCATTGAAAAGACGGGAATCGGTTTTATGTATGCACCCAATCATCATTTGGCGATGAAGCATGCCCAGACTGTGCGCAAAGAACTGGGAGTGCGTACCATTTTCAATATTTTGGGGCCACTCACAAATCCGGCGCATGCCGATAATGTATTAATGGGCGTTTTTCATCCGGATCTGGTCGGTATTCTGGTTCGGGTGCTCCAGAAAATCGGCGTAAAAAGAGCCCTGGTTGTCTGGGGGCGTGACAATCTCGATGAAGTGTCGTTGGGCGCCAGTACGCTGGTTGGGGAACTGTCCAATGGAAAAGTCATGGAGTATGACATTCATCCGGAAGATTTTGGCATGCAGATGTTTGCCAGCCGCAATTTTGAAGTAAAGGACAGCCAGGAATCGAAAAGGAAAGTCATGGAGGGTCTGTCAGGCAAAGATAAACCCGCATCCGATATCATTGCGCTCAATGCGGCGGTGGCACTTTACGCCGCAAATAAAGTGGATTCCATTGCCAATGGCATTTTGCTTGCCCGGGATGCGATTGCTTCAGGCGCGGCATTGGCCAAATTGAGAGAGTTTGCCGCTTTTACGCAGATGGCCGGCAAATCATGACAGGGAGAAAAAATGTCAGCTATTTTAAAAAGGATACTGGACGTAAAAAAAGAGGAAATTTCGGAGGCGAAAAAATTTCGTTCGACAATCAGTCTTCGGGATGAGGTGGAAGGCAGTCTCGAAATCAGACAGGATATACGGAATTTTGAAAAGGCATTGCAAATGGCAATCCGGGAAAAAAAAGCGGGAGTGATTGCGGAAATCAAAAAAGCATCTCCTTCAAAAGGGATTATCCGCTCGCCGTTTTTTCCGGATCGGATTGCAAAAAGTTACGAAAAACATGGTGCGGCATGTTTGTCAGTACTTACTGACAAGGTGTTTTTTCAAGGTGATCTTTCGTATCTGAAACAGGCAAGACAAAGCTGCGGATTGCCTGTATTACGAAAGGATTTCATGATTGATTTTTATCAGATATATGAAGCGCGCTGGTGGCGGGCGGATTGCATCTTGCTCATTGTGGGCGCACTTGATTGGGGTTTACTGGCCGAGCTGGAAAGCTGTGCCCTTGAGCTGGGGATGAATGTGCTTCTGGAAGTGCATCATATCCGGGAACTGGAGGTGGCCCTGTCGTTGAAAAGCCCGTTACTGGGGATCAATAACCGCAATTTGCAGACATTTGAAACGGCCATCCAGCATACCCTGGATTTGCTTCCTTATGTTCCTCCGGAAAAACGGGTCATAACGGAATCCGGCATTTTAACGCGGGAGGATGTTGTCCGTTTGCAGGATGCCGGCGTTATGGCCTTTCTTGTTGGTGAGGCACTGATGCGCGAAAAGGATCCGGGGCAGGCGCTTGCCCGGCTTTTTGATATCCGGCCCCAACGATAATCAATCGATTTTTCCTGTCAGCCACAGGTTTCTTGCATCAACCGTAGCGGTACTCTGGCTGTCTGAAAGTGCAAGACGGTATTTCGGCGTATCATCCGGCATGAGCGTTACGTTAAATACCATGAGTTCATCCCGGCGAAACGCATGAACCTCAATTGTTTCTCCAACGGCATATCGCGAGAGGAGATTTTCCAGACCGGTTGCGGGATTTTCTCCGGGAACACGAATTCCGTCGATGGCAATTAAAATGTCTCCGGCGGAAAGGCCTGCCTGATGGGCGGCACCGGTTTCATATACATTGGCAATCTGGCAGTCATTTCCGGATTTCTGGACACGAATATTTAAGCTGGCTTTGGCATTTTGGGCCGTCTGGCTTTCGCTGATGCCAAAGTGTTCCAGTAAATGGGCCAGTTTCAATTCGTTCGTCCCATACACATAACGTCTGAAAAACTCTTTGAGATCAAGTCCTGTGGCTTCCTCAAAAAGGGCTTCCACTTCTGTTTCCGGGATACCTTTTTCCTTCGCTTCAGGTTCATAATTGTGACCGTATCTGTCCCATAATAACCGCATAATGCTATCGAGCGACTTTTCATTATTCGTTTGGATACGGATCGTTAAATCCAGTGCCAAGGCAACGAGAGAGCCTTTTGTATAGTAGTTGACAATGGCATTCGTTGCGTTTTCATCCTGCCGGTAAAACTTGATCCAGGCATCGAAACTGGATTCGGTCAGACTCTGTTTTGTTCTTCCGATGGCTCTTTTGACATTGTTTATTGTCCGGGTGATTCGCTGCAAGTAAGTACTTACGTCAAACAGGTTGCATCTTGCAATGAAAAGATCATCGTAGTAACTGGTGAAACCTTCAAACAGCCATAAAAGCCGCGTGTAGTTTTCCTTTTGCAGGTCATATGGCGCAAAAACGGCAGGACGAATGCGTTTGACAAGCCAAGTATGCAAATATTCATGGCTGCAAAGCCCCAAAAACTGCTGGTAACCTTCTTCCATTGGAGAAGCGTTGTCCGATGAGGCTTTTTTTACCGGCAAATCATTTCTGGAACAGATTAAAGCGGTTGACGAGCGATGTTCCAGTCCGCCATAACCATTGCCTACTGCCATAATCAGGAAAAGATAGCGCCTAATGGGCGGTTTTTTTGATACCGGATCAAAAAACTGAATTTGTGTTTCACAGATTCGGGTAAGGTCTTTAGTCAGCCGTTCCAT
>CAZAIY010000070.1:0-6118 GCA_964485295.1 uncultured Oxalobacter sp.
TTCAGATTGGTACCTGTCTCCATAACTTGTGATATCAACATTGCCAATGATTTCAATTTCATTTTCTTCCTGATGGAAAATACCGTGATTTCCCGTAATATAAGTTTGCCCTTTTTCTACTTCAACCAGATTGTCTAAATAAAGTTCCCTATCCGGACGTCCCGTGATTTGTTCTGCACGAAGAATAGTCGGTGTATTTTTATCCTCTTCTAAAATGGTTTTTTCTTTGCGTTTGTTTTTTTCGGCATCTTCATAAAAATCGAAAGTACGTGTTTTAGGTTGGGTTCGATATCGACGAGAAGTAATGGCTAAAGTAGCATTGGGAGCATATTTGTCGTCATAGTCATTTTGAAAAAGAGTGTAGGTATCTGGTTGACGAAGCAATTTCTTTTGTTGTGCTTTCGTGTAGTCCAGATTTAATCCACGACGAGTTTTTGCTGTTTTTTGAGTCTTGTAATGATTGGATTCAGATGGGACATCTGTTTCTACACGGGTTTCTTTTTCAATAGAGGATTCGGGATAATGAACAACCGTTTGAGCATTTTTTTCTGATTTCCCGGATTTATTGTTTGTCTGGTATTCCAAATTTAAATTGCGATCCAATTTTTCAGAAAGCATACTTGTTTTTTGTATACTTTGTGTAGGGAAAATCCTTTCTTTTGAATTGCGAAGAGATTGGTTAATTTGCGCTCCAGCTGTTATTGGCAGGGATGATATCAGTAATATCACTGGCAATAACAGGCACCAACGAAGAATAAAGGAGCTGACAATCATTGAAAGAATGAACCTAGATTTACGGCAAATTTCTGACGAATCAATTATTATATGAGAAGTTTTTACTTTTAAACGTAATAGTTACTTATTTCATATCATTATCTGCAAACATCATGGCATTTTCTGATTTCCGTTTGACTTCATTGCAACAATGGCTGGAAACACTGACCCAGCATAATATGGATGTAACCAGTATTCATCCGGCTTCTTCTGATGCCAGTTTTAGGCGTTATTTTCGAATTAATTCTGATTCAGGCAGTTTTATTGCAATGGATGCTCCTCCAGAAAAGGAAAAATTACAACCTTTTCTTCATGTTGCCGAAATTTTTAGTCAATGTGAAGTAACGGTTCCTGAAGTTATTGAAAAAAATATTGAAAAAGGTTTTCTACTCCTGTCAGATTTGGGTAAAACAACCTATTTGCAAAAATTAAATGAGCAGAATGCACATGAAATGTATTTGGATGCAATTGATGCATTAATTCGAATTCAAATTGCAAGCAGACCGGGTATTTTTCCGGAATATGATCGTACTTTGCTTTTAAATGAATTAAATCTATTTCCAGAATGGTTTATTAGTAAACATTTAAATGTTCAATTGTCTGAAAAACAAAGCGAAACATTAAAAAAAATGTTTGATCTGATACTGGCAAATAACCTGGCTCAACCACAGGTATATGTTCATCGTGATTATCATTCACGTAATTTGATGGTATTTGAGGATAAAAATCCTGGAATTTTGGATTTTCAGGATGCCGTATTTGGTCCTATTACATATGATTTGGTTTCACTCCTAAGAGATGCCTATATTACTTGGGATGAGGAAAAAGTACTGGATTGGGCCATTCGATATTGGGAACGTGCTCGTAAGGCCGGTTTGCCGGTAAATCCAGATATTGATATGTTTTATAAAGATTTTGAGTTTATGGGACTTCAAAGGCATTTGAAAGTGCTTGGCATTTTTTCCAGACTGAATTATCGGGATGGTAAATCGGCATATCTCAATGATTTGCCTGTTGTGATGGAATATGCCTATAAAACAGCATCCCGTTATCCGGAATTAGCCCCACTTGCTCAATTGCTTGACCAACTTTTACAAAGAGAAGTGAAAGTAAGTTATACCTTTTAATGAAGCGTCCTGATTCATATAGTAGAGATAAAAAATGAAAGCCATGATATTTGCAGCTGGACGTGGAGAGCGTTTACGTCCACTTACCGATCGTATACCCAAACCGCTGTTGGAAGTTCGGGGCAGGCCTTTGATTGTTTGGCATATTTTGAATTTGGTTCGTGCTGGAATTACAGAAATAGTCATAAATCATGCCTATATGGGGGAAAAAATAGAAAATGCCTTGGGCGATGGTTCCCGTTTTGGTGCAAAAATTAGTTATTCCGCAGAGGGGGAAGCTTTGGAAACGGCGGGGGGTGTCGCTAAAGCACGACATTTGCTTGGTGAGGATCGTTTTGTCGGTATTGCAGCAGATATTTATTGTCCCCATTTTGATTTTTCACAGGTTAAAACAGCACTTGAAGATAATGATGTATGGGGAAAACCTTATGCTGATGATAAGAAAGATATGGCCTGGCTGTATCTGGTAAAAAAGCCCTCTTATTATGAAAAGGGCGATTTTTCTCTGAAACTTTTTTCTGTCAGTAATAAGGAAGATCGTCTTTTTACTTTTTCTGGTATTGGTGTTTATCGTATGGGTATGTTTGATGGAATCAAATCAGGAGAAAAAGTAAAGTTAGGTGATTTATTAAGACAATATGCGGATAAAGGACTTGTCGGAGGAGAACTTTATCGCGGTGAATGGGTTGATGTTGGTACGGTTGAACGCTTTGAAATGTTGAATATGCCGTTGTCTTTTAAAAGATAAAATAAAGGAATCAACTATTCAATTGCTTTTACCATATCTTCGATTACTTTTTTGGCATCGCCAAATACCATCATGGTTTTATCCATATAAAACAGTTCGTTGTCTAATCCGGCGTAACCTGTTGCCATGGAACGTTTGTTAACAATAACAGTTCTCGCACGGTATGCTTCCAAAATAGGCATGCCGGCAATTGGAGATTTGGGGTCTTTTGCTGCAGGGTTGACAACATCATTGGCACCCAGTACTAAAGCGACATCTGCTTGGGCGAATTCACTATTGATGTCTTCCATTTCAAAGACCTGATCATAAGGAACCTCAGCTTCAGCTAATAAAACATTCATATGCCCTGGCATTCTGCCTGCAACTGGGTGAATGGCATATTTCACTTCAACCCCGTGTTCTATTAATTTGTCAGTTAATTCTTTTAATGCATGTTGAGCGCGTGCAACGGCCAATCCATAACCTGGAATAATCAATACACTATCGGCATTGGACATTAAAAATGCAGCATCATCGGCAGATCCGGATTTGACATTGCGGGCAACTTGATTGCCTGTTGCGGCTGAACCCGCTTCTCCTCCAAAACCACCCATGATAACACTGACAAAAGAGCGATTCATGGCCTTGCACATGATATAGGATAGAATGGCTCCGGATGAACCAACAAGTGAGCCTGCAATAATTAACAAAGCATTGTTCAAGGAAAACCCGATACCGGCAGCAGCCCAACCTGAGTAGCTGTTTAACATGGATACCACAACAGGCATATCAGCTCCACCGATCGGTATGATAATAAGAACCCCTAATATAAAAGCAATTGCTGTCATAATTAGGAAGGGTATCCATGCCGGTTCTGCTCCGGATGAAAAACAAAATACCAATCCCAAGGCAACCATGATTAAAGCAAGAATCAGATTGACAATATGTTGTCCTTTGAAAACGATAGGAGCGCCTTGAAACAGACGGAATTTATATCGTCCAGAAAGTTTTCCAAAGGCAATAACAGAACCGGAAAAAGTGATCGCACCAACAAAAGTTCCAATAAATAATTCAAGTCGATTCCCAAAAGGTATGGGCTCTCCATGTTGGGCAATTTGAAAAGCAAAAGGTTCTGCAACGGCAGCAATAGCAATGAAAACAGCAGCTAATCCGATCAGGGAATGCATGGCAGCAACCAATTCTGGCATTTTGGTCATTTCTACCCGCTTGGCCATAATGGCGCCAATCAGCCCACCGACAAAAATACCACCTGCCAATAGGCCATATCCCAAACTACTGGATTCTGCAAAATCGGATTTCAATTTGATAATGAGAGCAATGGTTGTTAGGGTGGCTATTGCCATGCCTATCATTCCAAAGACATTCCCACGTCTTGCTGTGGATGGATGTGATAATCCTTTCAGAGCTTGAATGAAACAGACGGAAGCAACAAGATAGAGCAGCGTAACAACATTCATGCTCATTATTAGCTCTCCTTCTTGGTAGTTGCAGGATCTTTTTTCTTGAACATTTCCAGCATACGCTGTGTGACGAGAAATCCTCCAAACACGTTGATGGCAGCCAAAACAACAGCTAATGTTCCCATGGTTTGTCCAATAACACTTTCAGTTAAGGTTGTTGCCAACATCGCACCGACAATAACAATAGCTGAAATGGCATTAGTTACAGCCATTAAAGGAGTGTGTAGTGCAGGAGTAACAGTCCAGACAACGTGGTAACCAACATAAATGGCTAGTACAAAGATAATGAGATTAATTAAAGTGATGCTAACGTCCATTTAGCTACCTGTTATTCTTTGATACTCGCAATTTTGTTGTTTTCATCTACGAAAACAACTTTAGGTTTGAAAGTTTTAATTTCTTCATCAGTCATTGGACCATATGTGCAGATGATGAGTAAATCCCCCAATTCGGCACGTCTAGCAGCAGCGCCATTTAAAGATATTTCTCCTGAACCACGTTTTCCAGGAATGGTATAAGTTGAAAAACGTTCACCGTTATTAACGTTGTAAAGTTCAATGCGTTCGTACTCAAGAATACCGGCTGCCTCCATCAAATCTTGATCAATACCACAGGAACCTTCATAGTTAAGGTCACATTGAGTAACAGCAGCACGATGAATTTTTGAACGTAACATGATTCGATACATTTTTTAAAGTCTCCTATTTGCGAAATATTTCACCATTGGCACACATACGTGTTGCAATGACAATTTCATCATCTAAATTAATAGCAAGGTTATTGTCTTTATCTAAGATAAGTGTCAAAAAGTCAAGCAGGTTTCTGGCATAGAGTGCAGAAGCATCTGCCGCAACGAGAGTAGCAAGATTAGGTATACCAACAATATGAACACCATATTTGGTAACAGTTTTTCCTAATTCCGATAGCACACAATTTCCACCCTGTTCTACTGCCATATCAACGATAACAGAACCTGGTTTCATGGATTTAACCATTTCTTCGGAAATGAGTACAGGAGCTTTCCTTCCAGGTATAAGAGCAGTTGTAATGATAATATCGGCAAGTTTTGCCCGTTCATGAACCAGAGCAGCCTGGCGTTTCATCCAAGCTTCTGGCATGGGTCTGGCATAACCGCCGATACCTTGTGCTATTTCCTTTTCTTCATCAGTTTCAAAAGGAACATCAATAAATTTTGCTCCTAATGATTCCACTTGTTCTTTTACTGGAGGACGTACATCAGATGCTTCAATTACAGCACCTAACCTTTTCGCAGTTGCAATGGCCTGTAGTCCGGCAACACCAACTCCCATGATGAGTACTCGAGCCGCTTTTACCGTTCCAGCCGCTGTCATCAGCATAGGCATGAAACGCTGATAAGTGTCAGCAGCTATCATGACCGCTTTATAACCTGCAATATTGGCTTGGGAGGATAAAACATCCAGTGATTGTGCCCGAGATATTCGTGGTGCGGCTTCCAGTGCAAATGCAGTCAATCCTTGGGATGCCATTTTTGAAATGTTTTCCTTATCAAAAGGATTTAACATGCCTATTAAGACTGTACCGGATTTCATTAAAGGCAGTTCCTTTTCTGTAGGAGCACGCACTTTTAATACTATATCGCAAGAAAAAGCATCTATGGCATTACCAAGTTGAGCCCCAGCCTCCTGATAAGCAGTATCAGGTATGCTTGAGTGAATTCCTGCTCCGGTCTCTACAATGACCTGGTGGTTTTTTGCAAGGAGTTTCCGAATAGTTTCTGGTGTTGCTGCTACGCGAGTTTCCCCTGTTACTGTTTCGGCGGGGATACCGATCTTCATAAATTCCTCCAATAAAAAAAGAAAAGCTTTTTTTCAAAAGACTTTTATAATACACAATTTTTTGATTGGAAAATCAAATAAATGCGAAAATAAGATGCATTTCTGATTGAAATTAAAAATAAAAGAACAAGTATGATGCATTTGTTCACTTTATGGGTAGAAAAATGTCGGAAATTTGGAGACCTTACATTG
>CAZAIY010000071.1:0-6098 GCA_964485295.1 uncultured Oxalobacter sp.
AACAGAACATGTCTGGGATATGTTTGAACAGGAGCGTGAAGTACAAATCAAGGTTTTCAAGGCATTGGATTATCGCTCACAGGTAAAAGTTTCACCGGAAGAACTGGAAACTTATTATAAAACGCATAGTCATCAATTTACGGTTCCAGAACATTTGAGTGCGGAATTTGTCGTTTTGGATATGCAATCCATTGAAAACACCGTTAAGGTCAGTGATGCAGATATCAAATCCTATTATGAACAAAATGTTCGGCGTTTTACCTTGCCGGAAGAAAGAAGAGCAAGCCATATCTTGATTGAAGTTCCTAAAAATGCTTCAGAGTCGGATCATAAAGCGGCACGGGATAAAGCCATATCCCTTTTGGCAACGTTAAAGGAAAATCCATCCGATTTTGCCAGCCTGGCAAAAAAACACTCAAATGACCCGGGTTCGGCTGAAAGAGGAGGGGATTTGGGTTATTTCAGTAAAGGCAAGATGGTCAGGGCATTTGAAGATGCCGCTTTTGTTTTGAAAAAAGGGGAACTCAGTGATGTTGTTCAATCCGATTTTGGTTACCACATTATTTTGCTGACCGATATTAAACCGGCCATACAAAGACCACTTTCTGAAATCAGGCAGCAGGTTTTGGGAGAAATCAAGAATCAGCTGGCAGGCAAAAAATATGCCGAAGCGGCGGAAATTTTTTCAAATACCGTCTATGAGCAGGCTGACAGCCTTCGTCCTGTAGCTGACAAACTGAAACTGAAAATTTTGAAAGCGGACAATCTGACAAGAGAGCCGAATCCGGTTTATGCCAAACACCTGATTTTGAATAATCCGAATTTTTTGCAGGCTATCTTTTCTGATGATGCCATTAAAAACAAACACAATACAGAAGCTATCGAAATCGGTCCGCAGTTAATGGTTGCGGCCCGTATATCAGAGTACTATCCGGCCAAAGTAAGACCTTTTGGTGAGGTTAAAGCGGACATAGAAAAAGTTGTCTTGGCGCAAAAAACAGCCAGTTTGGCGAAAGAAGCCGGAGAAGCGGATTTGAAAAAATTAAGGGAAGGGGCGGCGCCGAAAGGTTTTTCTCCTCCTGTTAAAGTTTCCCGACAAATGATTAATGTAACAGGCAGACTGGATCTTATGCCTATCATGAAAGCGGATGTCAGTACACTGCCGGCCTATGTTAATGGTGTGGATTATGCCGAAGGGTATGTTATTTATCGTATCAACAAGGTAAGTGAGCCGACAAAACATAATCGTCAGATCCGGGAAGCGATGCAAACACAGTTAATGCGCAGTATGTCGCAGCAGGAAATGCATGCGTATATGCGTTATTTACGAGAAAAAGCCAAAGTGGAAATATTGAGAAAACCAGAGGAACAAAAATCTGATACAACTCAGAAATCATGAAAATTAAAGAAAATCCTTTTTTAAAAGAACTGGGTTTTGAGCTGGTTGATATGGCCGATGGAAAAGCGGAAATCACCATCAAATTGCAGCCTCAGCATATGAATAGTTGGCAGGTTATGCATGGAGGAATTACCATGACTCTTCTGGATGCCAGCATGTCGCGGGCTGCCCGTTCCCTGGTTGAAGGAGTAACAAGTGCCGCTACGGTTGAAATGAAAACCAGTTTTTTTCAGCCGGGAGGTAAAGTCGACAGTTATGTCAGAGGAATTGGCAGGGTATTGCATCGTTCTACTACCATGTATTACTGCGAAGGGGAAATCTGGAATGGTAATGCACTTGTTGCCAAAGCGATGGGAACTTTCAAGGTTTTCAGACGTTCCGATATTGCCCGTCGATTAAAAATTTAAATGTCTAATTTGGGATGGGTTGATTGTTGTTCAATGCAATAAAGCCTTTAATCAACCGATAGGCTTTCCATATCCAGGCAATAGCCCAAATAAGGTAAGCCAAAGGGATGCCTATTAGCGTGACAACAAATATCCATCCTAAAACAGCCAGGGCAAAATATAACCAGAAAGAATGGATCTGCCAGGTGTGATGGCTGTACACAAAAGTGTTTTTTGCATTTGAGCGGGTCAAATAGCTAATGATGAGCGGTATCCAGGAGAAAAGACCCAGTGCAAAAACGAGATCTATGCTGTGGAATAGATATAGCCACCATGCGGTTTTTTTTAATGATTGAATCTGATTGTCAAGAATGAGTGAATCTGTCATTTTTCCCTTTCATCGCAATCAGAATGATGACACATCAAGGTGGTATTTTTCTGAAGGGTTCGATTGTTTACAGGAATATGATGGAAATAACGTTGAGGACGTTTTTTTATGGCAGGTCCAATAATACGTATTCCCTGGACCCGTTTAATCGCTTCAACAATATAAATTGCACCCAGATAGGGCCACCATCTTTCCCCGGCTTTCTCCATGAATGAAAAATGTGTTAGCCATTTTGTGGTTTTGCAAGGTGGCATGTAACAGCCAAAATGGCCACGACTGGTTTCCAGATTAAGCAGTTTCAACCAGTCTTTTATTCTTGGCAAACTGATAAATTCAGCATATTCAGGTAAAAAATGAGCGCCAGTGATTTTCCCAATAGCCTGTCTTAATCCCCATAGACTGGCTGGATTAAAGCCACTGATAATCAGTTTTCCTTCCGGGATGAGAATACGCTCCACCTCACGCAGAACCTGATGGGGAGATTCCGCAAATTCGAGAACATGTGGCAGGACAACCAGATCCATACTTTGTGAGGCAAAAGGGAGTTCCTCAAAACGGTGTGAAACCGAAACCGTTAGGTTCTGGGTGCGGCTATCGTGAGAATGATTTTTTTTTGTTTCAGAAAACGAGGTGCAGGACAGCCAGCGGTTTTTGATGCGGTTTTCGCTAAGTGTCCTGATAGAGGGGAAACCTATTTGCAATGCATGAAAACCGAAAATATCAGCGGTAAGGTTTTTATAACGGGCTTCTTCCCATTCCCGGATATAAGAGCCCGTGGTTGACTTTAACCAGTCGTGCATGGTGATCACAAGATTTTTGGAAGCTGGTGCGAGCATGGGGAATCCTGTTTTATCTGGTAACTAGCGTCCTCTGGATGTTTTTTCTCTGCTTTGCTGGCGTGTTGATACCTCTGAAAGTTCAGTCACTTCTTTTGCTAGAAATTTCCAGATATCATCGACACTGACAATGCCTGTTAATGCACCATGTTTATCGACAACAGGGATTCGCCGAACGCCTTTATAACGCATTCGTTCAACCGTTTCGAAGATATCCTCTGTAGAAACAGCCGTCATTAACTCTGCTCTCATGATATCCTGAACCTTGATGCTTTTGGGATCGAGTTCTTCTGCAAGCACGATCACGACAATATCCCGGTCGGTAATAATCCCCTGCGGAATACGTAGGCCATTCATTTCCTCAACGACGATAAGTGTACCGACATGATGTTTTTTCATCATTTTGGCGGCATCAAAAATGGTTGTTTCCGGTGAGCAGGTAATGGTATTTGTTGTACAGATATGACCAATTTGCATTGTTATCTCCTATTTGAATATAGAGTGAATGCAGCTGTTATTATTATTTGACCTGAAAATTTTATTTCAGGCGTTTGCCAGTTTTATCGACGACGGTTGTTACGGTTGAAATACCTTCCAATACACTTCGGGATACGGTGCTTATTCCTTCGAAACGGGATAGAATGTCTTCCAATTGGCCAATGTCATTAGCCGCTTTTCCGGTTTGAATTTCCACTTCAATTTTAACAACCCGAAAGTGACGATTTTCATTACGTCCGATATAACAGGTCGCCTTTGTTGTGATCCCGCCCACATCCTGTTTGACCCGGTTAACGGCATACATGAAACTGACTGATAGACAGTTTGCCACTGCGGCGATCAGCATATGTGTTGGAGCAGGTCCCTGATTTGTTCCCATTGGTTCAGGTTCATCGGAGACAAATGTATCAAATTCGGGCAAATTGTCCTCGAATTCCACTTCAAACCGATAAGCATCTTTATGTTTGAGTGTGACAGAAAAACTTTCTTGCATGGTCAATTTCCTTTTATTCATCAAGGGTATTAGAGCATAAAATAAAATGCATTCTCTTAATTCAATCCAATTAAATGAATCCGTTTTTATCGATAAGTGTTTTTCCATTCTCTCATTGCGGCAAAAGCATCAATAGGATTTTTCTCTTTAATCAATCCCAGTGAGAAAAGCTGTTTTAAGACATCAGGTTCGGCATGGCGTAAAAAGGGGTTTGTCTTTTTTTCCAGCGCTATGGTTGAAGGTAGCGTCGGTTCCTTTTGATTTCGTTTAATCGTATCGTCTTGCCATCTTTTTAAAAGATCCGGATTGTCAGGTTCGATTTCAAGAGCAAATTTTAGATTGGATAACGTATATTCGTGTGCGGCAAATACGAGTGTTTCTTCAGGCAAGCTAGCCAATTTGGCCAGAGATGAAATCATCATTTCTGGTGTTCCTTCAAACATACGGCCGCAGCCAGCACCAAAAAGCATATCCCCACAAAAAAGCCAATGATGTGCTGCAGAATAATAGGCAATATGTCCTTTTGTATGACCGGGAACATCCAGTACCGTAAATGAAAGGTTCAGGGAATGAAGGGTCAGTAAATCTTTTTCCTGCAAAGGATGATTTACGCCTAAAATAGCATCATTTTTGGGACCATATATTGGAACAGGGAATTTTTCCGTCAGACGTGGCAGACCTCCGATATGGTCTTCATGTCGATGGGTTAACAAAATGGCATTAAGCGAGAGGGAGCGTTTTTGCAGTTCTTCTATAACAACATCTGCATCACCTGGATCAATGACGATGGCATCGGTACCATTATCAATGCACCAGATGTAGTTGTCATTAAAAGCAAGAAGTGCTTTTACAAAAAGCGGTTTTTCCGGCAAATTTGTCATATTTGCTCCTGCGAGTAAATGTTTCATTATAACTGTGTGAAGCCCTTCCTGTTTAAAAGAAATACATAGAGATTTGACAAATATGAATGAAGTTGAAATTTATACGGATGGCGCCTGTCGGGGCAATCCCGGACCTGGGGGATGGGGTGTTGTTTTAATTGCCAAAGAGCACAGAAAAGAATTGTTTGGAGGAGAGGCCGAGACAACAAACAATCGAATGGAACTGAAGGCTGTCATAGAGGCATTACTGGCACTTAAACGTCCCTGTCATGTCATTTTGCATACAGACAGCCAGTATGTCAAAAACGGCATAACCTCATGGATTCATGATTGGAAAATGCGTGGATGGAAGACAGCGGCAAAAAAACCGGTAAAAAATGTCGATTTATGGAAACGGCTAGATGAAATACAGGCCCAACATCAGATTGAATGGCGGTGGGTAAAAGGTCATGCCGGGCATCCTGAAAATGAACAGGCTGATAAATTGGCTAATTTGGGTGTTGATGCCGCCATCAAAGGCGTTTAATTTACCGTTTTCTCAAGTTCTTCCTGCTTTAACAGCCATTCCTCTTCCAGTGAATCCAGTTCTTTTGCGTAATAGGCCTGGTCGATTAAAAGCTGTTTGAGTTTTTCTTTATTGGACGCTTCATATATGTCGGGCTGCATAATCTGGTTATCGATACCTGATTTTAATGCCTGTATTTTTTCCATTTCCCGTTCGATACGTTTGATGCGATCCTCAATTGGTTTTTTTAATGAGGAAACACGTTGACGTTCTTTTGCTTCAATCCGTCTTTTTTCCCGTCGATTCGGTTCATTATTTGTGGAAGAAATCGGCGACAATAGTGTTTCCGTCTCTTTTTCCTGCCGAATTTTAAGTAGCAGATTTCTGTAATCATCCAAATCCCCATCAAAAGATTGAAGGGTGCCATTTGAGATGATTAAAAAATGGTCGGTGGTTGCCCGCAACAGATATCTGTCATGGGAAACCAGAACGAGAGTGCCTTCAAACTGGGCCAATGCTTCCGTTAAGGCTTCTCTGGTTTCCAGATCCAGATGGTTGGTCGGTTCATCCAGTAAAAGCAGGTTGGGTCGTTTCCATACGGTAATGGCCAAAGCCAGTCTGGCTTTTTCTCCGCCGGAAAGCGGCGCAATGGGGCTCGTTGCCATGGTGCCGGGAAAAAGAAACCCCCCTAGAAAATTTCTTAAATCCTGTT
>CAZAIY010000072.1:0-5952 GCA_964485295.1 uncultured Oxalobacter sp.
TGTGTCACCAGTATGCGGCAAACTTCCCAGTAGGTTGGCGATATATCCTCCAATAGTATCAGCACTGTCTTCATCCAGTTGGGTACCGAAAGCTGCATTAAAATCGGCAAGTTCAATTAGAGCCGAAATACGCCAGGTAGGAGTATCTCCAGATTTTATGACGCGGATTTCAGATTCATCCTCATCGTCATCATATTCGTCTTCAATTTCACCCACAATTTCTTCTAATACATCTTCAATGGTAATCAGTCCCGCAATACTTCCATATTCGTCAACGACCAATGCCATATGATTTCTATTAACACGAAAATCTCTTAAAAGGATATTGGCCCGTTTGGATTCAGGTATGAAAATGGCAGGCCGTATAATGCTTTGCAGGTCAAATTCTTTTTCCATGAAATAGGCCAATAGATCCTTGGTTAGAATAATACCTACTACATTGTCGGTTTCTCCTTTGAATGCAGGAAAACGCGAATGTCCGCTTTCAATGACTTCGGGAAGCCATTCATCAATGGGACGAGTGATATCAATAGCGTAAATTTGTGAGCGAGGTATCATAAGATCACGTGCAGCCAATTCATTGACTTGAAATACACCTTCAATCATGGATAAACATTCTGCATCAATCAGTTTTCGTGAATGTGCTTCGTGCAGAATATTGAGAAGTTCTGAGCGACTTTCCGGTTCGGGAGAAACGAATGCCGCTAATCGTTCTAAAAGGGTTCGTTGCGATTTATGTTCTGCTTGGATTGTCTCAGGGTGTTCAGGCATATTGGATTTAATTTCGCTCTATTTGGAGTATTCAAAACCTATAGGATACACAGAAATGGGAAAATGACAAAATATTATGCTAAGTGCATATTTTTATTGGATTTAATGGTAAAGTTAGCAATAAATGTTTTCTACTGATCTTTTTTCATGTCAGGTTTTACAAGAGATGCTTTTTTTACCTGATTTTTCCTAGTGGATTTTCCTTTTACAGGGGGAAACTAATGACGAATAAAATCAAAATAGATCCGGAAGTCATGGCTTTGCGGATGAAATTCATGGGTGAATTTGGATTGCCTATACTCGATTTGATGAACCCTCAGCCAAACGAAAAAATACTGGATATAGGTTGTGGGTTTGGATCAATGTGTCTGAAATTAAAAGAACGAGGATGCGAGCCTATTGGAATCGATATTAGTAGTGGCATGGTTGCTGCTGCTATAGAAAATGGAGTGGATGCCCGCCTTATCAATGCGGAAAACATGATCTTTGAAGAGGAATTTGATGCTGTATTTTCAGTCTCTGCTTTGCATTGGATGCGACATCTTGGCAGAGTGGCTTCCAGTACAATACGGGCATTAAAACCTGGTGGACGTTTTGTTGGTGAATTGGGAACCAAAGGGAGTATTGCATCAATTATTGCTGCTATTCGAAGAGTCATGTTAAGGCACGGCATAGAAATGGAAAGTGTGCAGACCTGGTATTTCCCCTCCATTTCAGAGTTTTCAGGTGCTTTGGAACAAGCCGGTTTCAGTATCCGTTCAATAGAATTACTGGATCGTCCAACTGTATTGCCAGGTGATATTCGTGATTGGATTAAAATGTTTGGACGACATTATTTGAACTCCTGGGATGTCAGCGAGCGTGATCAATTTCTAAATGCGATCAAGGAGGAAGCAGAAAAAACCATGCTGGATGAAAAGGGACAATGGATAGCAGATTACCGTCGCCTGCGTTTTGTAGCTTATAAGCCAGTTTAATTGTAGTTATAAAAAACAAAAAAAACACTTCTTCCTCCATTGAAAGAAAGGAAGAAGTGTTTTTTATTCAGAAAAACTTTTTTTTCCGTCAAGACGACCTGTAAACCCCAGTCGTCTGAATTCCCATGGAGGCGTCACAATATTATCTTTCCATAAACCTATCCTGTTTTCTTGAGCCTCTTTTTGCAATGATGGCAGGGTTTCATCCTGATTGTATTTGTCATATACCCATGCCATCCCTATTTTTACTTGATGCCGATTCGCATTGATGCCATTGCAGTAGACAATAGCAATATCCTGTTTTTGTTTATCGGTATAAAGAGTTTCGTATCGAACATCTTTTCCGGAACAAAGTTCGGTTAGGGTGCGACGTGAATGATTGGCATAAGGTTGGCGGGGTTCTGGTGCATCAATATATGCAAGTCTTATTTTTACAGTACGGGTGCCATCCAATATGGTTAAGGTATCTCCACTGGATATGCCAAGAACTGATGCAGCAAAAATGGGAGATGAAACAAAAAGACAGCCAAGACACATCATCCGTTTTAGAAAGCCTGCAAAATATCTCATGATGAATCGTATAAATTATTTGAAAATAAAGAAAAAATAATTTCAGAAAAATGCGTTTTGCATATCAATTATTCTGATTTTAAAAAATATTGTATTTGAATAAACCAGGTTCCAAAATATTTTTCAAAGTATTACATTTTTGATATATGCAGATAAGAGAACATAAAAAGAAAAGCAGTCTGGCATGGAATCCTGTTACAGGCTGTACAAAGATATCTCCAGCCTGCCAAAATTGTTATGCTGAAAGAATAGCAAAATATCTTCAAAAACAAGGGATTGCCGGTTACGAAAATGGATTTTCATTAACACTCCATCCTGAACGATTAGATCAACCAGTCAAACGGAAAGTTCCGACCTTTTATTTTGCAGGTTCAATGACAGATCTTTTTCATCATGAAGTGCCGGATGATTTTCTTGATGCCATTATGAGTGTTATACAAAGAACACCTCAGCATACATATATGATATTGACAAAACGGGCAAAGAGATTGCCGGTCTATTTCTCATGCCGTTTATGTCCCCGAAATTTGTGGCTGGGTGTAACCGTTGAAGATCGGAAGCACGGATTGCCCAGGATATATTATTTGAGGAGAGTCAAGGCTTCCTTACGTTTTCTGAATATGGAACCGCTTCTGGAGGATTTGGGTAAGCTCGATTTATCCGGTATCGGATGGGTCACATTGGGAGGTGAAACAGGATCCAAAGCCAGGCAGATGCAGAAAATCTGGGTTGAAAAAGTACGGGATCAGGTTCTTGCTGCAGGTATTCCATTTTGTTTTTTTAAATGGGGAGAATGGGGTGAGGATGGGATACGTCGCGGAAAGAATAAAACGGGACGATTATTGTCAGGACGTATTTGGGATGAAAAGCCGTTTTTAAAAGAAAATATGGAAATCAATGAAAAAAGGTCCGCTTCCCAATTTTCTTTTGATTTTTAGAAGAATCATTGATGTTGATTTCAATAACTTCTTTTAACTTTTGTTAAATATGTTTAATTTGTTTGAAAATACATTTATTTTTTTATTCTATTTGACAGGACTTGCGACAGGTGTTTTAACGTCCTCAACTGTTTCTGAAAATTTGCCAGAAATGACAAATATGGTTTCGGTAACACAGGAAAGAACCCTAAACGAAGAACAATCAATTGATTTTTATCAACAGGAAGCTTTTATGGGGAATGTTGAAGCGCAACATGCTTTAGCCTATGCCTATGAAATCGGAAAAAAAGTAAAGAAAAATGACGAAAAAGCTTTCAGCTGGTATATGTTGGCAGCGAAAAAGGGCTATGCTCCTTCCCAAAATAATTTGGGTATCATGTATCGGGATGGAAGAGGAACAATAAAAAATCAGAAAGAGGCTGTTTTTTGGTTTAAAAAAGCGGCAGATCAGGGAAATCGGTATGCATTGCTTAACTTGGGTACCATGTATTTTGAAGGAGAATCAGTACAGCGTGATTTCAGCAAAGCCCGGCAATTTTTTGAGGATGCTGCCAGTCAGGGTGAATCTCAGGCTCAGTTTAATTTGGGTATTATGTATCTATATGGCTATGGTGTAGAACAAAATTATCCTCGGGCAGCGCGTTGGTTTCATTTGTCCGGTGAACAGGGTAATAAGCAGGCCCAGTTTAATTATGCTGTTATGCTGGAATACGGAAATGGTGTCAGACAGGATTTTATTGAAGCGGCAAGGTGGTATCAAAAAGCGGCATTACAACAATATGTGCCGGCACAGGTTGCTTTAGGCAGGTTTTTTGCAAGTGGTAGTGGTGTTGAAAAAGATGCTTCAAAAGCATTGTTTTGGTTTGACAAGGCAGTCAGGCAAGGCAATCCAAAAGCAATGGAATACATGGGTAAATTATATGAGAAAGGGCAATTAGTTGAACAAAGTTATGAATTGGCTTTTTCCTGGTATTTAAAAGCTGCAGAAAATGGATTGGCATCGGCTGTTTTTTTGGTAGCTCGTTGTTATGAAGAAGGTAAGGGGGTAGCAGTCAATCTTAAAGAAGCGCTAAAATGGTATGAAAAAGCCGCACAGGCAGATGTCAATCAGGCACAAGTAAATGTCAGTCGACTTCAGGCAAGGCTGGAGGTGTTACAAAGCAGCTCCAGTGAATCGCCAAATCAGGATAAAACAATTGTAGGTAACAATAAAAATGAAAAGGAGTGCCGTCCATGACGAAAAATGTATCCAATGAGGTTCGAAAAACAAGGAAATTTCTGGCTGCTTTTTTTTCATGTGTTGCCATGTTCGCATGGGCGAAAACATCTTACGGGCAGATTGATAATTATGCGACTGGTATGAAGCTGTATAAGGAAGCTAATTATAAAGAAGCCTTGCCGTATATTCATAAAGCGGCTAGTGAAGGAAACAAAGAGGCACAGTATCAATTGTGTATCATGTACAAAAGAGGTTTGGGTATAAAAACACCTGATGCAAGTGAGGCTTTTGCCTGGTGCAATAAATCAGCCGAACAAGGATATGGACCTGCTGAATATGAAATGGCTTCAAGTTATCAAGCAGGATGGGGTGTTGCGAAAGATTCTGCCGTTGCATTGGATTATTATTTAAAAGCTTCCAAACAAGGTGTGCCTGAGGCGCAGTATGCATTAGGTTTGTTATATGAATTCGGAGATGGCGGCGTCAAACAAAGTTACTATCAGGCGCGTACATTATATATGTGGGCTTCAGGGAAAGGTTACTCACCTGCAACTTACCGGGTAGGAACAATGTATGAGGAAGGAAAAGGTATCCGGCCCAATATGGCTGCGGCTTTACGTTGGTATCGAAAAGCGGCAACCATGGGAAATGAGGATGCTTTAGCCAAGTTGGATGCCTTGAAGCGTCAGGAAGAGGAAATGGAAAATACACTTCATACGACCGGTAAAGATCAAGTAGATAATCAAAACAAGCCACAAGAATAATCGCGTTTTGCTATAAGTCCTGTAAATGCCCGGCTAGATTTTTAAATCAAACCGGGTATTTGCATTTACTTGATATAACGAATGACGTCTCTATTACGATGTGGCGCGACAGGATGAGATTCGTTTGGATAACCTAATGCAACAGCATAAATAGTAGAGTAACCTTTGGGTAAACCCAGTTCCTGATTCAATTCTAAGGCAAGATCCGGATCTTCAAAAGCCTGTCTGAAACCTCTCAGGTAGCAAGAACCCAATCCTAAAGAATATGCTGCAACACACATATTTTGTGCAGCATTGGCACAGTCAATATGAGCACTGGCTTCATCATCTTTTCCGGAAAGAAAAATGACGATTGGGGCATTATAAAAAGGAGAAAAATGGGGATCTTGAGCTTTGATTTTATATTGCTCAAGATTCTTTTTTCTCATGGTTTCCAATGTGCCTTTAGTAATTTTGTCAAAAATGGCTTGATTACTGACAACAGAAAAGAACCAGGGTTGTTTGTTTCTTGATGTTGCTGCATATAATCCAGCTTCTAGTATCCAATTGATCTTTTGTTCTGGAATGGATTCTGACTTGAATGCTCGTATGCTTCTTCTTTCTAGAATAGATGTAATTGTCTGATTCATAATATCTTTCTTCTGAAAGGGGTTGAAAAATAAAAACATTTAATGAATAGGGTTCAAAATATGTTTTTATGATAAAGATAACTG
>CAZAIY010000073.1:0-5951 GCA_964485295.1 uncultured Oxalobacter sp.
ATAAAGGAGTCCCATGTTGTTCTGGGCAGCGGCAAGATCCTGATTCGCCGCACGTTGATATAAAACAAAAGCTCTAGCAATATCTCTTTTTACACCCCGACCCATATAATACATATTGGCAAGATTGTTTTGTGACTCGGCATAACCCTGTTCAGCTCCCATTTGATACCATTCAACAGCTTTGGACTCTAATTTTGGAACACCAATTCCATGCTCATACATAATTCCTAAACTGTTTTGCGCTTCCACCATCTTCTTCAAAGCAGCTTTTTGATACCAGACATGTGCTTCAATATAATCCTTTTTGATACCACATCCTTCGTAATACATTCCTGCTAAATTATATTGAGCATCAGGTAAACCTTGCCGAGCTGCAAGACTATACCAATAAACGGCTTGTACATTATCACGGCGCACACCTAAACCATTGGTGTACATGAACCCCAGATTATTCTGGGCAACAGATAACCCCAATTCCGCTGCACGACGAAACCAATATGCAGCAACCTTGTCATTTTGAGATACTCCGATACCTGTAGCATATAATCTACCCAAATTATATTGAGCCTGAGGATTACCTGATTGAGCCGCTTTTCGGTAATAACTCGCTGCCTTGGCATAATCTTGTGGATGGCCAATTCCTTTTTCAAATAACACCCCTAAATTATTATGGGCATCTGATGACCCTTGGGAAGAAGCCTTATGAAACCAATATATAGCCTGATTATAATTTTGAGCGACTCCCTTCCCATTAAAATACATGACTCCTAACATATTTTGTGATTCAGCATGTCCTTTCTCTGCTGCACCATAAAACCAAATAAAGGCTTTTGCACCATCTTCCGGAACACCCAAACCCCTGTCATATATTTGTCCCATTTTATTTTGGGAAAGACTATGCCCTTGCTTTGCCGCACTACTATACCATTCTAAAGCTTCTTTATAATTTTGCTGAACGCCTATACCTTTCTCAAAAATCATGCCAAGGTGAAATTGGGATTGTGCATAACCTTGTTCAGCAGCCTTGCGAAACCAGTATTGTGCCAACTTGATATTTTTAGTAACACCACTACCTTCCAGATACAATGCACCCAAACTATCCTGAGATTCTGCCAATCCCTGGTCAGCCGCCAACCGATACCATTGACTTGCCAATTTACAATTTCTTGTCACTCCCAAACCTTCTTGATAGAGCAAAGCCAAATTATTCTGTGCCGCTGCATGCCCCCTTACACCAGCCATTTGATACCACTCTGCCGCTTTCACAAAGTTTTTTTGCACACCTTTACCATCAGAGTACATACGTCCCATATTAAATTGTGCTGATGGTAAACCCTGTTCTGCTGCTTTTCGATACCATTGAAACGCAACTTCATAATCTTGAGTGACACCCAAACCACGTTCATACATGATGCCAAGATTATTCTGAGCATTTTTGTTGCCTTTTACCGCATATCGACGAAAAAGCGGAAAAGCTTGATCATATTGCTTGCGATAATAAAAATCTATTGCATCCTGAAGAGGATCAACATCCGTACAATTAACACACAAATCTTTAGATGATATCGCCAAAACACCACTACTTATGTGCATTGAAACAGCAACAAACAGTATCAGAAAGAGATACTTGATTCTAAAATATTGAGCAATTGGGGCTTTCATCGCCTTTTTATCGAAATTAACAGTAACTTGTTATTTTAACTGATTATTTAGCTATAACGAAACAACTATACTTGGATTTTGCATCTAAAATTTCCCATCGTAAAAATCAATCAATATCCAAAAGTTCAACTTCAAAAATCAACGTACTGTTTGGCGGAATAACACCACCCACTCCACGAGAACCATAAGCTGTACTTGGCGGGCATGTCAACTTGGCTTTTCCACCCACTTTCATTTTTTGCACGCCTTGCGTCCAACATCGAATGACCCCACGTAAAGGAAAGCTGGCAGGTTTCCCACGGGAATAAGAACTATCAAACTCTGTTCCATCAATCAACATTCCACGATAATGGACTTTAACACGATCAGAAGCATCTGGTGAACTGCCTGCTCCTTCTTTAATCGTCTCAATTTTTACTCCTGACGGCAGTACTTCTGTTATTGATGCTGAAAAAGCAAAACTTGAAGCGATAGCAAACACAATAGCGATTATCAAACGCAAACCATTTTGCATAAATCAGTCCTTTCTTAAAAATTTTTATTTATAAAAACGTATTTTAGACGGCAGAGTTACCTGAATAAATGGTTTTAAAATATCTGCCAGATTTTTTCCTAATCGGATCTGCTCAATTTCTTCTGTTTTTAACTCCCTAGCTAAAGAACCTGTTTTCCCGGTTTCAAGAACAATAACACTCTCATTATCTGCTCTTAAACCTCCTAAAAGTAACTCACTATTCGTTGCAACGACAATTTGTGGCATTAATCGATAAGTTTTATCTTTCTTTAGTCTACGAAGTTCTATTAAAAATGAAGAAAAACAATGTAATAAATTATCCGGTAAAAATTTTTCCAACTCCGTTATCATAAGAAAAGGCAAATCATCTAAAAGCGACCAAAAGAAATCGATTATTCGTAACATGTCGTCTGTAAACCATTCTCCTGTTTGCAAATTACGCTGGCGATATGTTGTATATCTTGCCTCCAGATATGATTTTCCTGTTTCCTTATGAATTTTAAAAAGAATTTCAGAAAATTCCGGAATCACTAATTGCATCATCCGTCCTATTGTATTCATTCTAAAGTTGCGGGCACTTTCCTGAACCTGTTCAATTCGTTCCATCAAATCTGTTCCTAATATTCGAACACCATTTTGATGCAATTGAATTTTTTTATCCGGACGAAATAATGGCGGAAATGGGGATAAACAACAATTTGAAGCAAAAAAAGTAACCAATTCCCGAAAATTAGTATTTGTACTGGATTGTTCCAAATAAGTCTGGGTTAATCGTTGAGGATCTTTATTATCTGCAGATGATGGACGATTTAAAACAAGTCTGCCATTTTTCCAAATCTGTTCTTTAGCAACCAAATCCCTGTGACGACCCTGACCTTCCATTTTTAAGATTAGTTTGTAGCGCCATATAACGGCTTTTTCTTTTTTTCCAGAGATTTCTATGTCCAAACTTGTTGTTGTATTTTTTTTTGAAGCTCCTGAAACATTAAATAAAGACCGGATAAAAGCCAATCCGCCTCTTCTCATTAATGCAAATTGCAAACCTCCAATACCTTCCCGACAGATATCCCCTAAAAAACAGAAAATATCAAGTAGATTTGATTTACCCGCTCCATTTGCCCCAACAAAATATGTGAATTCTTTTAACGATATGTCCACTTCTGGAAAATTTCTCCAGTTTTTTGCCCTGACACGAGTAATCAACATAGGCCCCTCTTTACGTTGGGTATCACCAAATAACGTACCAAAATTATTTCAATCAAATCTGTTTTTTGAAATTTTTTTATTTGTATTTCTCAATTACCGAATTATTTTAGTCCGTATATCAGTGGCTATTACTGTTTATGATAAACAGTATTAAATCTATAAAATAAAGTCAAACAAGTTCATAAATTAACGTCTCAAGAAAAATTTTTTAAAACTGACGTTACATACTTGCACCACCATGTGATAGCACCAAACGATTCTTCCAAATAAAGAAACAAATCAAACAGAAAAAACTAACACCCACAGCAATAAGATTAGATAAGGTCGGTGACAAACCAAGTACTTCCGGTGCAACAAATACATATGCAGTTACAACGGCGGTTATAAAACAGGAAGGAATAAGTGCAATCCAGTAATTTCGTTTTTCTCTAGCAAGATATACAGTTACTGTCCATAAAGCCAAAGCCCCAAGTGTCTGATTGAACCAGGCAAAGTATCGCCAAACTATTGAAAAATCAATTAACATCAATAAAAAACCCCCTACAAAAAGAGGTAAAGAAATAGCAAGACGTTTGAATATGGGCTGTTGGTCGACTTTCAACGCATCGGCTATGATCAAACGAGCAGAACGAAATGCTGTATCACCTGATGTTATTGGAGCGACAACGACTCCTAACATGGCAATAACTGCTCCAATTGTTCCCAGCCAGTTTTTCGTAATAAAATCCACAACAATGGCCGCATTTGTTTCCTGTAAAAATGTTTGCCCTTCTACCGTATGAAAAGCATAGTTAGCTCCTGCAGCCCATATAAGAGCAACAATCCCTTCAACAATCATCGCACCATAAAAAATGGCTCTACCTTGTCGTTCATTTTTTATGCAACGGGCCATCATTGGCGACTGTGTCGCATGAAACCCGGATAATGCTCCACACGCAATTGTTATAAAAAGCATGGGAAACATTGGCATACTCTCTTTAAGTGGATGTGTATTGAAAAGACCATCAGTAATTTCTGGAATGGGAGGCAAATAGACATATAAACCTCCAAAAATTCCAACAGCCATAAACAGCAAGGCAGCACCAAATAAAGGATATATACGGCCAATAATCTGATCAATAGGTAAAATGGTTGCCAAAAAATAATACCCAAAAATGACAACACTCCAAAAAAGAAAATTCCATTGAGCAAATGTCTTTCCTGCAACTGATTGAGAAAGTATCGTTCCGGAAAAAAAACCATTTGTCATATTAGCTAACAACCCTGCTGGCCCTGCAACAAAAACCGCACCGACCAGAATCATCATGAGCGGCGTAAATATTCTTGCTGCCAGCATAAAATTTTTTCCCATATACTTTCCAACAATCTCAGGAAAACTCATGCCATCATTTCGAAGAGAAAGCATCCCGGAAAGATAATCGTGTACAGCTCCAGCAAAAATACATCCAATAACAATCCAAATATAAGCAGAAGCGCCAAATTTGGCTCCCATAATGGCACCAAAAATCGGACCTAAACCGGCAATATTTAAAAATTGAATTAAAAAAACTCGCCATCCACTCAGTGGCAAAAAATCAACACCATCCTGACGGCTATAAGCCGGTGTAATCCGATTGGGATCTATGCCGAAAACCTTTTCAACAAATTTCCCATAAATGACATAGCCCAATATGAGCAGAATCAAGCAAGCAGTAAATGAAATCATAAAAAATGTTAGAAAAATTTTTAAATAGAAAGGCTATTTTTCTGTCCTGACTTATTTCCAATTTTTTAGCCTACCAATCAATATGAGAATTATTTTATCTTGTTTAAGAAATTACGTTTTTTCAGAATATTTTTTATGATTGAATAGACAATAAATAACGCCATGAGTTCATTTTAAATACAGACTATCCTCATCTCTTTTCATGGATCAGATAATCATGACAGGGGGAAATCTTTCATTATGCTTTTTGCACTATCAAACATGCATTTTGTATCCGGCACATGAAACCGACTATGATCAGATTGAATCTCTGAAAAATATACACAAAAAAAACAGCGCTCAGATTTTCCAAACGCTGTTTTCCGAAAACAATGGACTAATTATTTTTCAGCTTTTAATTTTTCTATTCTTTCCTGGGCATAAGTACTATCACGTGCTGCCGCTTTATGGTACCAGTCCATAGCTTTTTCCATATTTTTCTCTACGCCACGACCTTCCTCATACATCACACCCAAGCTGTACATTGAAAAAGTTTCTCCTTCTTGAGCCGAACGACTATATAACTCAAAAGCTTTTTGATTATCTTCTTTTACGCCAAGTCCATGCTCATACAAATATGCCAGAATCAATTCTGCTCGCGGATCACCATTATCAGCACCTTTTTGAGCCCATTGTGCTGCTTTCACATAATCACGTGAAACTCCCCGACCTCTTCCATAGATATCTGCCAATGCTGTTTGTGCAAAGGCACTGTTTTGATCTGCCGCTTTCTTATACCAAGAAATAGCCTTGCCAACATTTCTTTTAACACCAATACCCTGTTCATACATGATGCCAAGGCGTGCCTGAGCATTTCTATCACCC
>CAZAIY010000074.1:0-5910 GCA_964485295.1 uncultured Oxalobacter sp.
ACGAACATTTTTTAGTACCTTGCTTTTTGCCGCCATTGCCAGTAACTGGTTGCGGGCATTGATCAATGCTTCATTACCTAGTCCGGCGCGATCCTGAAGCCGGAAAGCAAATCCTGTTGAATTACCCAATTCCCGAATGGGAGGAGGATTGATTGGAAAGACAATGGCATCACGAATTTGTGAGAAACGGGCATATGCCCTGTTGACAATAGCCTGTGCCGTATTATCGGAATCCCGTTCACCCCAATCCTTTAATGTAATAAAACCCAGCCCCCCGTTTTGTCCTTGACCTGAGAAACTGATTCCTGTAACCAAAATGGAATGATCAATACCGGGTTCAGTAAAGAAATGTTCTTGGATTTCATTCAGAACCTCATCGGTTCTGCTTGCTGTGGCACCACCTGGTAATTGAATATTAACGTAGAGGTAACCCTGGTCTTCGTTGGGGAGAAAGGATGTAGGGAGTTTCCAGTACATCCAGGCACAGCAGGCACAAATAGCAAAATAGATGAACATATAACGTCCGGCACGCCCAAACATTTTTGCTACCTGTTTCTCATAGGACAGGGTCGTACTGTGGAATTTTCGGTTAAACCAACCAAGAAAGCCTTTGGTACTTGCGTGATGTCCTGCCTCAACAGGTTTGAGAATAGTTGCACATAAAGCTGGTGTCAGCGATAGGGCAAGAAAAGCAGAAAAGGCAATGGAAGCAATCATCGATAATGAAAATTGCATATAAATTTTTCCAACAGCCCCGCCGAAGAAAGCCATTGGAATAAATACCGCCATCAGAACCAGGGTAATACCAATAATGGCGCCCTGGATTTGTCCCATGGCCTTGAAGGTCGCATCTCTGGGGGAGAGACCTTCTTCCGACATGATTCGCTCGACGTTTTCGACAACAACGATTGCGTCATCAATCAAAATACCAATGGCAAGAACCATACCGAACATTGTCAGCATGTTGATTGAAAAGCCCATGACCTTCATCACGGCAAAAGTACCCAGTAATGCGATAGGAACGACAATCGTTGGAATGATGGTATAACGGAAATTCTGGAGGAAGAGATACATGACAATAAAGACAAGGAAAATCCCTTCAAATAGCGTTTTGATCACTTCCTTAATGGAAACTCTAACGAATCGGGAAGTATCATTCTGGATACTGTATTCCACGCCATCCGGAAAATATTCGTATAATTCCGCCATTTTGGCCCGAATGGCATTCATTGTTTCAATACTATTGGCATCAGCTGTTGGCATAATACCGAAACCACTTGAAGGCGTTCCATCCAGATTGCTCGTTTTATCATACAGTTTGGCGCCGAGCTCTACCCGTCCAATATCTTTAATGCGAACCCTTGAGCCATCCGGATTGGCTCGTAAAATAATGTTTTCGAATTCCTCCGGCGTTTGAAGTTGCCCATGTGCGGTAATGTTGGCATAAATTGTTTCCTTACCGGTATTGGGCCTTCCGCCAATCTGTCCTGATGTGACGACAGCATTTTGTTGACTGATGGCGTCGCTGACATCTTTTGGTGAAAGATTAAAACCGGTCAGTTTGATCGGGTCCAGCCAAACACGCATGGCCCGCTCCGATCCAAATATGTTAATGTCTCCAACGCCAGGAATACGTTTGATGTCATTAATAACGTTGCGTGCGACAAAATCTCCGACTTCATACTGCTGTAATCGTCCATCAGTTGAGTAAACGGCAATAATTGCCAGATAGTTGCTTCTTGCTTTATTGGTAATAACACCTTGTTCCAACACAGCATCGGGCAGGCGGGATTCAACACGTTTGATACGATTTTGAACGTCAACAGCCGCCAACTCAACATTGGTGTCATTGGTAAAGGAAAGGGTAATTTTAGCGTCACCGGTACTTTGACTTTCTGATTCCATGTACATGAGTCCGGTAGCCCCGTTCATTTCTTCTTCAATCAGTTGTGTGACACTATCTTCAAGGATTTTTGCTGTTGCACCTGGGTATGTTGTTGAAACGGTTACCTGAGGAGGCGCAACATTAGGATATTGGGAAATAGGCAGGTTAAGGATGGATAAAACACCCGCTAAAATAATAAAAATTGCTATAACCCAAGCAAAAACAGGACGGTCAATAAAAAACCTCGCCATTTTTTCTCCTTACTCCTTTTTTATTTCAACAGATGAAACGGGAGTTTGGTCTGTCTGAATATTATCAGACGGTTCTTTCTTTTCTGAAGCCAAATTGTTATTGGCAGGAATTTGTCGTAAAGCTTCAGTTGGTTTGGCTGTCTCAATAGTTGGTTTTGTTGTGTTTTTCGTCAGAGCCGCTTTTTTTTCTGGTACTGATTTCTGTATTTCTGTAGATTTTTCCTGGGAAGCTGATTCCGTTACCGGTTTTGTAATTGGAGTTTTGTTCGTTTTTTCAGAAGTCGTTGCATTTTTTTCAATCGGTTTAATAGGAAGTTCTATTGGTTTGGCAGGATTTTCTATCGGTTTAATGGATTTTTCTGATGGTTTGCCTGATTCGGAAAGGGGAGTTTTATCCATTGGATGAGGGTTCTCATTAACTTCTTTATTTTCCGTTTTATTTATTTCCCTTGGCTCTTCTTGGGATGGTTTGGTTTCTGTTTTTTCAGGAGAAGCGGTTTCGTTATTTGATTGATCGGCAGACAAGTTTTTTGCTGCCAAATCCTTTTCATCTGATTTTTCCGTGTTTTGTGATGGAAGTACTGCTGGCGTAATTTCTTTTTCCCATGCAACAGGCATAACAGGATTTCCTGGCCTGATTTTCTGAATACCTTCAACAGCAACTCTATCGCCAGCTTTCAAACCATCAAGCACGACCCAGTTTTCTTTATAGGAGGCACCTGTTTTAATGCTGCGGGTTTCGGCAATATTATCTTTATTGATGACAAAAACGGTTGACCCCTCTGTTGATCGTTGTACGGCCTGTTTGGGAATCGTAATGGCATTTTCATTGATGGCCTGTTCCATCTGTCCCCGAACATACATGCCGGGTAAAAGAATGCCTTCAGGATTGGGGAAAAGGGCTCTAATCGAGATCTCTCCTGTAGAAGGATCTACCGTAATATCCGAAAAAAGTAATTTTCCAGTGTGTGAATATGCTGTGCCATCTTCCATAATCAGCGCAACTTTCAAACCTTCTTCAGAAGCATTTTTTAAAAGCCCCTGTTTCATTGCCTGCTGTAACTGAAGCAGTTCCGCACTGGATTGGGTTAAATTTAAATAAATGGGATCGATTTGCTGAATAACTGCGAGAAGGGTGACCTCTCCCTGACCAACCAATGCTCCCTCGGTAACCATGGATCGACCAATTCGTCCGGAAATCGGAGCAAGTACAGTTGAATATTCCAAATCAAGTTTTGCATTAATCAGTGCTGCTTTTGCGGAAGCAACATCAGCTGCAGCCTGTTTTTGAGCAGCATAGGCATCATCGTATTCTTGTTTGCTAACCGCACTGATTTTAACGAGGGGAATATAACGTTTATATTTTAAATCGGCTTGCATGAAGTTGGCTTCAGCTCTTGCCAAGGCGGCTCTTGCATTTTGTACGGAGGCTTCATAGCTACGGGGATCAATGATAAAAAGTTTATCGCCCTTATTGACATCACTGCCTTCTTCGAAAAGTCGTTTTTCCAATACACCTGCTACACGGGCACGAACATCCGAATTTCGATAGGATTCCAATCGACCTGAAAGTTCATTAATGACGGAAATTTCTTCCGGTTGAACAACAATATAAGCAACTTCCGGTATTTTCTGTTCTTTCTGCTCTTTATCCTTACATCCAAAAAGTAAAGTGACAGAGAGGGTAAAGAAACCCAAAAATACAAATCGTGACAGAGATTTCATGAATATTAAATAAAATATTTTTTAAGGTAGCTACTGCGAATAATTTAACATACAATCGTGTATGTATGTATTTTTTTAAAAAAAAGATACCTGAATTTTGGAATGGAAATGACTCGAGTTGCTAGAAAAAAAACACAGGAAACGCGTGACAAGTTAATAGATGCAGCTGAAAATGTTTTTTATGAAAAAGGTGTCTCCCAAACGACATTAAATAATATTGCGGAAGCAGCAGGAGTAACACGAGGAGCTATCTATTGGCATTTTCGTAATAAAGTCGATCTTTTTAATGCCATGATAGACAGAGTTCGTATTCCAATTCGCGAAATGATGGATCAAGTAGCGGATGAGGAAACGGAAGATCCACTCGGTCGGTTTCAGGAAAAGTTCATTTTTTTAACAAAGGAAATTCTGGAAAATGATCACTATCGTAAAGTGATGAGTATCATTTATCATAAATGTGAATACACTGAAGATGCCAGTGAATTTCTTGCGTATTACAAATCGTGGGTGGAACATGCGAGAAAGAGTCAAAAAAGGGTTTTGACCAATGCCAGAGACAAAAAGCAGTTACCTGAAAATATTGATATCGAATTGGCAGGAATAGCATTACATGTGTTTTGTAATGGATTATTGAATAGCTGGCTTTTGATGCCGGAAGTTTTTCAGATGCTGGAAGACTCAAGTCGCCTTTTTGAAGCGGTTTTTTCCATGTTAAAGAATAGCCCTCATATGCGAAAGCCTTAAGAACAATAGAAAAATGAATAGAAAAGTGGCTCTTTCTCATCCGGTTTTTTAAATGAAAAAGAGCCATTTTTCAGTTAGGTATTTTGTGGTTATTTTTCCCGTAATTTCGCGATCATTTGTTCTAGTTTTAAGGTATCTGCACAGAAGAGACGGATACCTTCGGAAAGTTTTTCTGTTCCCATGGCATCTTCATTAAGCAGGAAACGGAAAGCTTTTTCATCGACGCTTATTTTTTCTATGGGACTTTCTTTTGCCTTTGCAATACTCAATTTTTGAGTGATAGGTTCGTTTGATTCGGATAGTTTCTGAAGTAATTCAGGGCTGATCGTCAGTAAATCACATCCTGCCAGTTCAATAATTTGTGATGTATTACGGAAACTTGCTCCCATGACTTCTGTTTTATAGTCAAATTTACGATAGTAATTGTAAATTCGGGTTACAGACTGTACGCCAGGATCATTTTCACCCTGGTATTCATTTCCTGTCGATTTTTTATACCAATCGTAAATCCGTCCAACAAAAGGAGAAATGAGTTGAACTCCGGCTTCCGCGCAGGCAACGGCCTGTGCCATGGAAAAAAGTAAAGTCATATTGCAGCGAATGCCCTCTTTTTCAAGAACTTTTGCGGCTTGAATACCTTCCCATGTGGAAGCAATTTTGATTAATACCCTTTCGCGGGGAATACCGGCCGCTTCATATAAGGAAATCAGATCCCTTCCTTTTTTTATGCTGCCCGCTACATCAAATGACAAACGTGCATCTGTTTCCGTGGAAACCCGACCAGGTACAATGTTGAGAATTTCGCAGCCAAAAGCGACCAGCAAACGATCAATAATTTCTTCCGTTGATTTTTCCTTGTTATCCCGTACAGCTTTTTCCAAAAGAGAATAATAGGTCTCTTTTTGTACCGCTCTTACAATCAACGAAGGATTCGTCGTGGAATCTTGAGGGGTGTATTGTTGAATTGACTGGAAGTCGCCCGTGTCGGCGACGACAGTGGTGTATTGTCTGAGTTGTTCAAGTTGATTCATATTTTCCTCCGCAGAATCAGTCAACCTGGATAATTTTAATTATTTGTATTTTTTTAAAATATAGCGAACATCAAAAATTTGATAAATGTTAATCAGAGATTTTGAAGAATCAATATTTGTCTCTTTTTTACTAATATGATGAAACAGTTATGTTTGAATTTTAACAATTATGCTTTTTTATATGACAGAAACAACTTATAAATACTTTAAAATTAAAAAATAAGAAAGATTTATTTTGTTTTTATGAAAATAAAAACAATTTTGTAGAGGTTTC
>CAZAIY010000075.1:0-1265 GCA_964485295.1 uncultured Oxalobacter sp.
GAAAAATGGGATTGATAGTTCATAAATATGGCGGCACATCTATGGGCTCGACAGAGCGAATCAAAAATGTCGCTAAACGTGTAGCAAAATGGCATGATGCCGGACATCGCATTATTGTTGTTCCTTCAGCCATGTCAGGAGAAACCAACCGTCTAATTGCTTTGGCGCAGGAGATTATGCCGCAACCCAATCAACGCGAATTAGATGTGATAACTTCAACGGGAGAACAGGTTTCCATAGGTCTTTTATCAATGGCATTAATGATGTTGGGTAAAGAAGCGGTTTCATTTACTGGATGGCAGGTTCCCATATTAACCGATGCTTCTCATACAAAAGCACGTATTCAATCAATTGATGAAAAACGTGTTTTGGAAGAACTTGATAAAGGAAAAATCGTTATTATTGCCGGTTTTCAGGGGGTAAATGAAGAAGGTGATATTACGACTCTCGGTCGGGGAGGCTCGGATACTTCGGCAGTTGCAATAGCTGCTGCCATGAAAGCGGATGAGTGCTTGATTTATACGGATGTTGACGGTGTTTATACTACGGATCCTCGAATTGTTTCTGAAGCGAGACGGTTAAAACAGATTACTTTTGAAGAAATGTTGGAAATGGCCTCACTGGGATCCAAAGTTTTGCAAACCCGTTCAGTAGAATTTTCAGGTAATTACCAGGTACCAACTCGTGTGCTTTCATCATTGACAGACCCACTTATGCCTTTAGAGGAAGAAGCTAATTCAGGTACACTGATTACATTTGAGGAAAATGCAAAGATGGAACAAACAGTTATTTCAGGAATTGCTTGCAGTCGAAATGAAGCAAAAATTATGGTTATTGGTGTACCAGATAGACCGGGAATTGCTTATCAGATTTTAGGTGCGATTGCCGATGCCAATATTGAAGTAGACATGATTATTCAAAATCAATCCGTTGCAGGTATTACTGATTTTACCTTTACGGTTCCGCGCCCTGATTATGATCGGGCCATGGAAGTACTGAATACCCAGGTAAAAGAAAAAGTAGGTGCCAAAGATATTGTTGGGGATAATAGGGTTTCCAAAGTTTCTGCAATTGGAGTCGGCATGCGAAGTCATGTGGGTGTTGCCTCAAAAATGTTTGAAACACTTTATAAGGAAGGAATTAATATCCTTATGATTTCAACTTCTGAAATCAAAATTTCCATATTGATTGATGAAAAATATATGGAGCTTGCCGTTAGAGCATTACACAAGGCCTTTGAACTGGATAAACTGTAAATCCTTTGT
>CAZAIY010000075.1:1275-5905 GCA_964485295.1 uncultured Oxalobacter sp.
TATCATGGCGTACAAAACAATACTTGTTCATTTAGACAGAAAAGAAAAAGCTAATAATCGTATTAGAATTGCGGCCAATTTGGCAAAAGTCCAGGATGCCTATCTAATTGGTGCGGCAATGGTTGGTATTTCTACGTTATCGTTCCGTGAAGCCAATATTGACCAGAAAGATCCGGCTTTAGCGGCTCATTTGAAATTCTTGACCGAGCGGGCACAAGGATTTGTGAATGATTTTAATCAGGAAGTTCAGAATTTGGGTGTGCTGGCATATGAGGGGCGTATAGTCGATGAAGAAGCCGGTTATGGTATCAGTATGCAGGCGCGTTATGCCGATTTGGTTGTAATTGGCATGACAGATTACAATGACCAATCATCAACTGTTCAGCCGGACTTCCCTGAATTTGTTCTTGTTCATGCCGGTCGCCCGATTCTTCTTGTACCGCCCAAATGGGAAAAAGAAAAAGTAGGTTCAAAAGTCCTGATTTCATGGAATGCCAGCAAGGAAGTTCGTCGGGCAGTCACTGATGCCATTCCACTGCTTCAGCAGGCTGAAGTTGTTGATGTGGCCATGTTTAATGTGGACTCGGAACCGGATATGCATGATGAAGGGGCTGTAAGGGATCTGGCTGTTTATCTTGCCAGACATGGTGTAAGAGTGCACATCCTTCAACCTAAACAAGCGAAAAATGTAGGGCAGGCTTTACTTGATATTGCGGCAGAACGTGGAAATGATTTACTTGTTTTAGGGGGATATGGCAGTACCCGTTTCCGACAATTCCTGTTAGGCGGAGTGACCCGTACAATTTTGCATGAGTCAACTTTACCTGTCTTAATGTCACATTAAGACAACTCAAGAAAACCGGAATACCCTGAATTTTAGGTTGTTGGAAAATAATCTGATAACATTAATACATGCTGTTATTTTTGTTAGCAGAGTGAAGTGTTTTTCTTTTGTAATGGAAATTCACCGATTTTAAAGAATCCAATAATTTCAGCTTTTTATCAATAATCGTTGAATCTGTTTAACGACATACCAAGGAATATGATGAAGTGTGTTGATGATTTTCGCTTTCGTTTAGGTAATAATGAATTGGTTCCTATCGTAATTGGTGGGATGGGCGTAGATATTTCAACATCGCAGTTGGCGCTTGAAGCGGTGCGTTTGGGAGGTATTGGTCATTTGTCGGATGCCATGATGGTGGATTCAGCTGACCGTCATTTCAGAAAGAATTTCACGCGAGATAAAATGCGTGCCAATATGGCCAGTGTCAATAAAGTTGATAAATCCCAGATTCATTTCAATTTGGGCGCAATTGATGAAGCAACCCGTTTGCATGTATCTGCCGCAATGGAAGCCAAAAAAGGTCATGGTCTTCTGTTTATCAATATGATGGAAAAACTGACCATGAATGCATCGCGTGAAACGATGCAAACACGTATGAAAGCAGCGTTGGATGCAGGAATTGACGGCATTACCCTGGCTGCCGGGTTAAATCAGAATTCATTTCATTTGATACAGGATCATCCTCGTTTTCGTGATGCCAAAATGGGGATTGTTGTCTCATCAGCTCGTGCTCTGCAAATTTTTATTCGTCGTAATGCCAAACTGAACCGTTTGCCTGATTATGTCATTATTGAAGGGCCATTAGCAGGAGGACATTTGGGCTTTGGTATGGATTGGGCCAGTTACGATTTGAAAACCATCGTTGGAGATGTTCAGGCTTATTTAAAAAGAGAAAATCTGGATATTCCTCTCATTGCTGCTGGTGGTATTTTTACCGGTACGGATGCGGTGGAATTTTTGGAAAAGGGTGTTGCTGCTGTACAGGTTGCTACCCGTTTTACCATTTCCAGAGAATGTGGGCTGCCTGACGTGGCCAAACAAGCATATTTAGGTGCGACTGAAGATGATATTGAGGTTAATATGCAGTCGCCGACAGGATATCCTATGAGAATGCTCAAGCAGACACCTGCGCTAAATCAGGGAATCCGTCCGAATTGTGAAATGTATGGTTATTTGTTAGAGAACGGCAAATGTGACTATATCAATGCGTATGAACGTGCGGCATCGTTGAGTCAGGAAAAAGATAAAATCTCAGTAAAGGACAGAATTTGTCTGTGTACCCATATGCGTAATTATCATGTTTGGACATGTGGGCATAATACATATCGTTTGAAAGAAACAACACGACGTTTGGATGATGGAACTTATTTGTTGCCTTCAGCAGAACATATTTTTAAAGATTATCAGTTCAGCAAAAACCACAGTATTCTGTTACCGGAATGAGAATGTGTTGCCTGCAAACATGAGTAAAATGTTTGCAGGTTTTAATTAATCCAATAAATTATTCAGAGCTTTTTGAAATTGATTGGCATGAAATCTTTCAGCCTTGGCCAATGTTTCAAACCAGATTGCAATTTCTTCAAATCCTTCTTCTCGAGCGATTTCAGCCATGCGAGGATAAATATTGTGATATTCAATCGTTTCACCGTCTATGGCGGATTGAATATTTAAACGGGTTTTGTTCATGACATTGTTTGAAACGGGATCTCTTCTAAGAAACTCTAGATGGCCTAGTGCATGACCTTTTTCTCCTGCCGCACTGGAAGAAAAGAGCATGGCAACATCATTATGACCTTCTATATTGGCTCGATTTGCAAAATATTCGTAACGCATAGCTGTTTGTGCTTCTATGCTGAAAGCCTTTCTCAGATTTTCTTCCGTTCGAGTTCCTTTGATATCTTTCATTTTCATGCTCCAAATTGATAGGATGAATTTTACTCGTCAAATTAATCCTGAATATTTTAAAACATCCTTCAATACAATAGTTATTCTTATTATGGATAGCAACAGATGATGTTGAATGTCAATTAATAAAGACAGTCAATCGAAAAAAAACACGGTTAAAAATAACCGTGTTTGTGATAAAAATGGCGTTTTATTATCCTCCACGACGCATTAAATCAAAAAATTCCGCATTGGTTTTTGTCGAACGCAATTTATCCAGAATAAATTCCATTGCTTCAACTTCATCCATATCATAAAGCAGTTTGCGAAGAATCCAGATTTTCTGAAGGATATCCGGCTTGATTAACAACTCTTCACGACGGGTTCCGGATTTATTAAGATTAATGGAAGGATAAACCCGTTTTTCAGCTAGTCTACGCTCCAGGTGCACCTCCATATTACCGGTACCTTTGAATTCCTCGTAAATTACGTCATCCATACGACTGCCAGTTTCAACCAACGCTGTTGCAATAATAGTTAATGAACCCCCTTCTTCAATATTGCGAGCGGCTCCAAAAAAACGTTTGGGACGCTGGAGTGCATTAGCATCTACCCCACCAGTAAGCACTTTTCCTGAAGCAGGAGCAACAGTATTATAGGCTCGGGCTAAACGGGTAATGGAGTCAAGCAGAATAACAACATCTTTTTTCATCTCGACTAATCGTTTCGCTTTTTCCAGTACCATTTCGGCAACTTGAACATGGCGAGTTGCCGGTTCATCAAAAGTGGAAGCAACAACCTCACCACGAACAGAACGTTGCATTTCTGTAACTTCTTCCGGCCGTTCATCTATTAGAAGGACAAACAGGACCACTTCCGGATGGTTTTCAGTAATCGCATGTGCCAGGTGCTGCAACATGACTGTTTTACCAGATTTTGGTGAGGCAACCAAAAGCCCGCGTTGTCCTTTTCCAATTGGTGCAATCATATCAATGATGCGGCCAGTGATATTTTCATTCGCAATGATGTCTCTTTCCAGACGCAATGGTTCATCGGGATGTAAAGGCGTCAGATTTTCAAAGAGAATTTTGTTTTTTGATGCTTCAGGAGGAGCTCCATTGACTTTATCTACTTTTACCAGGGCGAAGTAGCGTTCACCGTCTTTGGGTGTTCTGACTTCTCCTTCAATGGAGTCGCCTGTATGAAGATTGAAACGACGAATTTGTGAAGGAGATATATAAATATCGTCAGTTGAAGCCATGTAACTGGCATCGGGGGAACGGAGAAAACCAAAACCATCAGGTAAAACTTCTAAAGCACCGTCTCCATAAACTTGCTCGCCTGCTTTTGCCCGTTTTTTCATAATGGCAAACATGAGTTCTTGTTTGCGCATACGAGCGGCGTTATCAATATCTAGGCTACTTGCCATTTCCATCAGTTGCGAAACATGCAGGGACTTTAATTCTGATAAATGCATAATCGTGTTAATAAAAAGCTGATTACCAATAGGGTATCTGTGACATGGTATGTAGATTTTTGTGAAGTACCTAAAAGGATCTGAACAGATCTCTAATGCAGTAACCAAATAAATGCTACTCGTTACTTCAGATTTTCATCGATAAATTGTTTTAACTGTCCTTTAGTTAAAGCACCAACATTTTGAGCGATCATTTGACCGTCCTTGAAAAGCATTAATGTTGGAATACCTCTGACACCAAACTGGGATGCAATAGCCTGGTTTCTATCCACATCCATTTTTGCCAGTATCATTTTATTACTGTATTCTCCAACAACATCCTCAAGAATTGGAGCAACCATTTTGCATGGACCACACCATGCTGCCCAAAAATCGACGAGGACGAGTTTATCTGATTTTAATACGTCAGCTTCAAATGAAGCATC
>CAZAIY010000076.1:0-5821 GCA_964485295.1 uncultured Oxalobacter sp.
AACCTGATCCATTTGTCAAAATGACACCGAATCCCGGTATGTTGTTCCAATTGATTTGTGCTGCGGCCTCTTTAAAGGATGCTTCGTTAGGCTGTACAAATTTGCCTTTATTATTCAAAAGTTGGACATAGGCAATCTTGTTACGTTTGGCATAAGCATATTCAACATAACCAATGGATCCTTTGATACGTTGGACATTTGCCGCAACACCTTCATTTCCTTTTGCTCCGATACCGGATGGCCATTTCACAGAAGTGCCTGAACCAACCTGAGTTTTAAAATCGGCACTGGTTTTGGAAAGAAAATCCGTCCAAAGAAAGGAAGTCCCTGAACCATCTGCACGATAGATAACGGCAATGGATTGGGAAGGTAAACTCAAGTCAGGATTTAACGCTAAAATTTGTGGATCATCCCATCGGCTAATTTTTCCCAAATAAATATCAGCCAATATCTTTCCGGATAACTTCAGTTGTCCGGATTGCACACCTTCCACATTTATAACGGGAACAACACCACCTAAAATCATGGGAAACTGAATCAAACCGGAACTTTCCAGATCAGAAGCACTCAACGGTTTGTCAGATGCACCAAAATCAACTGTATTGGCTTTGATTTGCTTGATTCCGCCACCTGAACCTATTGATTGATAGTTCAATCGATCACCCGTTTGCTTTGCATAACTTTCTGCCCACTTTGCATAAATAGGATAAGGAAAGGTCGCTCCGGCACCTGTTATATCCGTTGCGAAAACATTCATACAAATGAATATGGACATCACTGCAAGAATCAATTTTTCAGTTATTGCTTTCATCTGAATACTCCTTTCAACGATTAACATGAAAGCAATATAGCGGGCAAATATGACAGTTTTATGACAAAACCGAAATCAAAGGGAAAAACGATGTTTTTCCGACTGACAAAAATTTGACACATCACAACAGACGTTTAATTCCATGGAATTTTTTCTCCAGATAAAAAACTAACCTGGAACTCAATTGCCGTTTTGTTGGAGATATCATGAAATCACGTCTGACAACCAGCCAGAAAGTTTTTCACCCTGTTTTATTTGGACTAACCCGTGGATTTGATGAAATAAGAAAAGCACATCATATTCATGATGTATCAAACAATAATTGCAGTCCGGATCAGGCAGGACAACCTGATTCTCAAAACGGGAACACACGTCCCAATCATCCCATCCGTGAACCGGATACTTATCCTTCAGAAAACAGACAATTTCCTAATGTAAAAAAAAAGCATACAGAAAATGACTATCAAAAAGATCGTGGCAGAAATAAACCCTCCACCTGTTTTTCAAATTGTTCAAAAACAATAGAACATTCGCTGGAAGAGCATCTGATTTGTGGATACGAGCAAAACGGTAAAAAAATAAACCAGCTTGTATTGGGATTGGAAAGTTGTAATGGTGCCATTCGTTATACCGGGCATATCCTTTTACAGGATCACCCCATTGATGCTTTTATTATTTCCCATGCACCCAAAACAAAAAATCATCCTTTTTCCACGGATGCCTTCATGAGCGATAATTTAGTGATCTGGATAAAACCGGGATTGATTTGCATTGTTCAATGTAGCGAGAGAAATGAGTGTGGTCTTTTAATGGCTGCAGTTTATCGTGGACTGAAAAACAGCCATTCATTTCAAAACCGTTTTGTCGGTAACTCGACCGGTTTCCTATTCCATTAAAGGATCCCGCTTTCAAAAAACCTTCCCAATCAAAAAACCACATAACATCCTCATTTTGAAGAAAATATGTTTCATTAATATTAATTTTTGATATTATTTTCTTGAAAACCCATCTTGATTGATTTTGGCAATTAAGTATTTTTCCTTACCAACATACTCCGTTTTTATAAGAATCCGATATGAATTCAAATCTTTTTAATGCCACATCCGCTTATAAACAGCTCAAACAACATGCAAAAGAAGCCGCCACCTGGCAGATGCGGGATCTTTTTGCGACAGATAAAAATCGATTTGCTCATTTTTCATCTTCAGCGGCGGGAATCTTTTTGGATTACTCAAAAAATCGCATCAACAGCGAAACGCTTTCCCTTTTGTTTGAACTGGCACGTCAATGTGGCATAGAAGAAAAACGGGATGCCATGTTCAGTGGACAAAAATTTAACAACACGGAACATCGGGCTGTTTTACATACCGCCTTACGGGCACCACAAAGTTCAGTTGTTCTCTTTGAGGGGCAAAATGTGATCCCGGAAGTCCATGCCGTACTTGATCGCATCAGCACTTTCACAAAACAGGTTCATAATGGACAATGGACAGGTTATACAGGAAAACGCATAACCGATGTTATCAATATCGGTATAGGAGGATCGGATCTGGGTCCTAGAATGGTTTGCCAGGCATTACGTGCTTACCAGCGTCCGGACATTCATGTTCATTTCGTATCAAATGTGGATGGTCATGATCTGGATGCCGTTCTCAAAAAAATATCACCTGAGACGAGTCTTTTCATTGTTGCATCAAAAACCTTTACGACGCTGGAAACCATGTTAAATGCCAATACAGCCCGCCAATGGTTTTTACAGCAAGCAAAAGAATCTGATTTACCTAAACACTTCGTTGCCATTTCAACCAATACAGAAGCTGTTCGTGCATTCGGCATACATACCAGCAACATGTTTCCTTTCTGGGATTGGGTTGGTGGACGATATTCTGTTTGGTCAGCTATAGGCTTATCTATTGCATTGGCAATTGGTTATGATCATTTCGCCGAATTTTTAGCCGGTGCACATACCATGGATGTCCATTTCCAAAACGCGGCTCTGGAAAACAACCTGCCTGTGATTTTAGCGCTTATCGGTATCTGGAATCGTAACTTTCTGAATTACGCTTCCATTTCCATTGCCCCTTACTTACAGGATCTTGCTCATTTCCCTTCCTATCTTCAACAATTGGAAATGGAAAGTAATGGAAAGCAGGTAACAAAAAATGGTCTATCTGTTTCATGGCAAACCAGTCCCATCATTTGGGGAAATGTTGGAACCAATGGACAACATGCCTATTTTCAGTTATTGCATCAGGGAACAGAAATTGCCCCCATCGATTTTATTACTGCATTAAAACCCTCTCATGTTTTACCGCATCATCATGCTGCATTACTGGCAAACTGTTTTGCTCAATCAGAAGCACTCATGTTAGGTAAAAACAAAGAGGATGTTCGAAAAGATTTATTGGCACAAAATATGCCGGAAAATGAAATTGAACAGCAAATTCCGCATCGTACTTTTTCAGGCAACCGGCCAAGCAATACCATTCTGATGAATAATCTTCGTCCGGAATTACTGGGTGCATTAATTTCCCTTTATGAACATAAAACTTTTGTCCAGGGAGCCATCTGGAATGTCAATTCCTTTGATCAATGGGGGGTTGAATTAGGCAAAGTATTAGCCCGAACCATTCAGGAAGAACTGGAAAACAACGTTTCCCATCAACATGACAGTTCTACTGCCGGACTGATTCATCTGGCAAAAGCAGCCATGAAATAGATAATAACGCTTTCACATAAAAAAAGGGCACGAAATAAAATCGCGCCCTTTTTTCAGTTTATTCCATTCACTTAAGGTTTCTTGACCTGTGATGGTGTCTGAACAGGTGAGGCTGCCATGTTTTTTGGAGCAGTTTCCTTAGGCACGACCGGAATAGCAACCTGTGGTGACACAGAAGATGGGGTAGCCGATGTATTGGAAGGAAGCTTTCCATCCGGTTTTTTAGCCGGATCTGCTGCATCTGCCGATACAGACGGTTTATTGGCATCAACTGAGGTAGCAGTCATACCGGACGGGGTATTTTTTTCCGGTTGGACTAGAGTGGCAGCATTGGTCACACCAGAACCATCCGTCTTTACTGCTCCATCGGGCTTTTCAGTGGATGTCTGGGTTGTCTCAACCGGTTTTTCTTCTGCCGGTTTGGCATCTCCCGTTTCATTTGAATTTTCTGCGGGCGTTCCATCCGCATTGAAACGGACAACAACCGGTTCTTTCCAGGTACCGTTTAATACCTCATCTTTTGGAATATAAATTCGCAGAACCATGTAAAAATCACTATCCGGTGCAGGTAACCAATTTGCTGAAAGCTGACTCTGGTTCTGAATATCAGCCGGTGCATTCTGTTTTTCCTGACTGGCACTGCTGTCCAGCTTGGCAGCCGTTTGATTATTACCTGCCGGTTTACCTGTCATTTGTTTATTGGCAACAGGTTTATTGTCTTTTGCCACATCCTTTTTCTCCGATGTTGCAACTGGTTTGGCAACTGCCACAACTGGCTTCGTTGCTGAATTGGCATCTTTCTTGGCTACTGCATTAACATCTTTTGATATGGCCAAAGCAACTTTATTCTCCGTATCTTTTGCCGGTACGGTTGGTGCCTGAACATTTGCTTCTGTTTTATTATCAGATACTTTATTAGCCTCTTGTGCTGACGCAGAAGATTCACTGCCAAGCAAATCTTTCTGGATGAAAATAGTAACACTACCGTCAACCGGATCCGTTACCATCTGTGAAACCATATTGCTGTTTATATGGTAACGTTGAATCGGATTTTCTACCAGAAGCTGATCAGGCAAACGATAGATAGTCAAGGACCAAAAAGCATCCGTTGGTGGCAACTGATCCTTTTCAAAACGAATGGTGTAATAGTTGGATCCATTCAGTATTTTGAAACCGGAATCCAGCTTGTAACTGATAGAAAGAATTTCCTGTGGTGAGGCACCAAACATATCCGTCATGGCACCATATGCCCTATTCAGGTAATTATTTTTCAATTCGGTGCGAGTACCATGCATATCGGCACTTCTGATCAGATCGCCTTTTAATGCACCATCCAAATCTGCAATAGCACCATCAATACCAGCCTGATAGGCTTTTTTCTCATTTTCCGGCATACCTTCTACAGAAAAGCTTTTGCCAGGACCGACTGAAATTTTTTCAAAGCGTCCCATCAATTCCGCTTCATCAGGAGGGATTGACGCGAATTGCATGACAAAATTCATATAAGAGAAAAATTCGGGTGTTAATACTTTTTCATCACTGTATGCAGGAAACTGAACAGGTGAGACTTCTGCAGGAGGGGTCATACCTGCATATAACGATAACGGTTCAAGTGCAAAACCTTCCTGGATTTTCTGAACATTCTCCAAATCACCCGGATTCAATAACTGAATTCGAACCAATCCATGAACAAATTGCGTATCGGCACGAATGACACGATTGATTCCCGCAGGCACATCCCCTTTCCAATCAGGTCCCGCAATCAGGAATTTACCACCTGAATTACCGCTGGTACGTGTACCTACATAATCAAAGTTATAAGCATACAGATCTGTAAATTGAACGGAATAATAACGGTTGTCCTCAATAGCCGGAACTGTCATAACGAGTGGTTCACGTCTTAAATCCAGCCATACGGAACCATACGGTGTATCATTTCGTGCCGTTTCTTTTTCATTATCTGCCGGAGTATTAATCCGTGTAGACATATAAAATTCATTAAATGGCTTCTTATAGTTAGGATTTTGTACATCAATCGCAGAAACGTACATATCCTTATAATTTTTCACCATTGGATAGCCATATATGTATGCTTCCTTTGCAATAGCTGTAATTTCTGCATCAGGAATTTCTTTTTTCTGATCACATGAAACAAGCAATAAGGCCGCTATTAAACCTATTAGAAATTTGAATGATTTCATAGTCTTGACTTTTATGCGATAAAAAAATTCATTATGACGGTTTTACAGAATAAACCTTATCCGGACAAAACCACCAAAATTTGATCCTCT
>CAZAIY010000077.1:0-3315 GCA_964485295.1 uncultured Oxalobacter sp.
GGTCTTTAGTCAGACGTTCCATGTCCAGATGGGGGACGCGTCCTGTTATGGCGACTTCATGCAAAACGCCAAAAGCTTCAACTGATCCCAGGATGAATGTCCCCATTTCGACAGGATGATCAATTAATTCATCATAGCCTGTTGCGATATAGGTCCCAAACTCATGGCGCCTTGCTTCCATTTCCGCAAGCGATGTTGCCACGCGCCAGTTCTGATACATGGGATCACCAGGTGGCTGAATATCAACAATATGCGGAAGATGTTCCTGACCGATTACCTGAAGAAAAACACTGGTTCCATTAAAAAAACCGTGCGTCTGGTCCAGATGGGCACTTCTGACAGACAGATCCCAGGCATAAACATCATATTCCAGTATTAACGGGGAATCGACGGGTTCCGCCTTCCATGTCTGCTTGTCCAGTTTTTCCAGCAGGACATTTTTATGCTGGCTTTTTGCCCGTATCTGAACGATATTTTTTGCGAATTCCCGAATCATGTAACTGCCGGGTATCCATGCCGGCAAGGCAAAAAGCTGACCTAAAGGATCAGGTGAAGAAACCGTTACAGTCACTTTATAAAGATGACCGGCAGGATCATGCGGCCTGATCGTGTAATAAATCGCATTCTTCATGGTAATTTTTCAGATACGAAACTAACAGGTTTTAAATTTCTCCGGTTAAAGGATGGGAGACAGCCACAAGGCGATATCTTCCCTGCTAACCTTACGACGTTTTGCCATATCTTCAACTTGATCTGTATCAATTTTTCCCACACTGAAATACCGGGATTGGGGATGGGCAAAATAAAATCCTGAAATGGAAGATGCTGGCGACATGGCATAGGATTCCGTTAAGGTCATTCCGATCTGGTCACATTTTAAAAACTCAAAAAGGGCTGTCTTGACAGTATGTTCAGGACAGGCCGGGTATCCCGGAGCAGGCCGGATTCCCTGATAAGCTTCTTTTTCCAGTTCTTCCCTGGTCAATTGTTCATTGGGCATGTATCCCCATAAGTCTTTTCTGACCAGTTCATGGAGATATTCGGCCAAAGCCTCAACAAGCCGATCGGAAAGTGCTTTTAGCATGATGCTGCTGTAGTCATCCAGAGCTTTTTCAAAACGGTCGACATGTTTTTCAATGCCGATACCCGTCGTAACAGCAAATAGTCCAATATAGTCAGCAATGCCACTTTCTTTTGGTGCGATAAAGTCGGCCAGACATTGATTGGGGCGCTGAACGCCGTCAATAACCGGTTTTTCCGTTTGCTGGCGAACCCCATAATAGGTGAAAAGCACTTCGGAACGGGTGTCATCAGTATAGATTTCGATATCGTCATCATTGACACTGTTGGCCGGCATCAGTGCGAGTGAGGCATGGGCGGTAAGCCATCTTCCGTCAATCAGTTTTTGAAGCATTTCCTTTGCTTCCGAAAAAACCCTGGAAGCGGTTTGTCCGTGAGTGGCGTCATTTAAAATGGCCGGATAGGTTCCCGGCAGATCCCATACATGAAAGAAGGGTCTCCAGTCGATGTAGGAGGCAATCGTGGCAAGATCGATATTTTTCAGGAAACGTTGACCGATGTAACGCGGTTTGACCGGTGCTTCGGTATCCCTGAAAGAAAGACGCAGTTTATTTTTTCTTGCCTCTTCAATCGTTAGCATATCAAGCGGTTTTTTCTCGGCATGCAGTCGTCTTACCCTGTCATAATCTTTTTTCCATTCGGCTAAAAAGGCTTCCGAGTCCGCACTCAGAAGAGCCTGGGCAACAGTAACCGTACGGGAGGCATCCGGAACGTAAATAACGGGCCCCTCATAATTGAGCGCAATTTTTACGGCCGTATGAACCCGGCTCGTTGAGGCGCCTCCAATCAGGAGCGGAATTTTGCGGGATCTGAAATAGTCATCGCGCTGCATTTCACTGGCAACATAGGCCATTTCTTCCAGGGATGGCGTAATTAACCCGGACAAACCGATAATATCGGCCTGTATTTCTTTTGCTTTCGCCAAAATTTCAGCACAGGGAACCATGACACCCATGTTTTCCACTTCAAAGTTGTTGCATTGCAAAACGACAGCGACTATATTTTTGCCGATATCGTGAACATCCCCTTTTACCGTTGCAATCAGAATTTTTCCTTTTGAAGCGGATTCACCCGTTCGCTGTTTTTCTTCCTCAATGTATGGAACCAGATGGGCAACCGCTTCCTTCATGACGCGGGCGGATTTGACAACCTGCGGCAAAAACATTTTTCCCTGGCCAAACAGGTCGCCAACAGCATTCATTCCGTCCATTAACGGGCCTTCAATTACCTGGATAGGCTGTCCGCCGTTTTCCAGAATTTCACGAAGCACTTCGTCGGTGTCTTCAGTAATCCATTGTGTCTGTCCGTGAATGAGGGCATGGGTTAGACGTTGTCTGACAGGCTCCGTTCTCCACTGAAGATTGTTTTCCTCTTTTTTGGAACCGGCCTGGAACTGACTGGCAACATCGAGCAGCCGCTCTGTTGCATCATCGCGTCGATTCAAAATGACGTCTTCGACGCGTTCGCGCAAATCCGCCGGAATTTCATCATAAACACCGATCATGCCCGCATTGACAATTCCCATTGTCATGCCGGCGGCAATGGCATGGTATAGAAAAACCGTATGGATGGCTTCACGGGCGGGATTATTTCCCCGCAAACTGAAACTGACGTTTGAGACACCGCCACTGATTTTTGCCTGTGGCAGATTGTTTTTTATCCATCGTGTGGCTTCGATAAAATCCAGCGCATAATTGTTATGTTCATCAATACCGGTGGCAACGGCGAAAATATTGGGATCAAAAATGATGTCTTCCGGTGGGAAGCCGATTTTATTGACCAGAAGATGATAGGCGCGCTGACATATTTCAATTTTTCTCTGAAAATTATCAGCCTGACCCTGTTCGTCAAACGCCATCACGATTGCGGCAGCGCCATATCGGCGGCAAAGTTTTGCCTGACGGAGAAATTCTTCCTCTCCTTCCTTTAGGGAAATGGAATTCACAATGGCCTTGCCCTGCAGACATTTGAGCCCGGCTTCAATAACTTCCCATTTGGATGAATCGAGCATGACCGGGATGCGGGCGATATCGGGTTCGGAAGCAATAAGATTCAGGAATCGTTTCATGCAGGCGACAGAATCGAGCATGGCTTCATCCATATTGATATCGATGATTTGCGCGCCATTTTCCACCTGCTGTCTTGCAACAGTCAATGCCTGGTCATATTCGGCATTTTGAATAAGGCGGGAAAAAATCTTGGAGCCCGTGACATTGGTCCGTTCACCGACATTGA
>CAZAIY010000077.1:3325-5745 GCA_964485295.1 uncultured Oxalobacter sp.
GACAAAAAGTGAATCGTCATCAATGACAAAAGGTTCCAGTCCTGCCAGACGCATCGCAGGTGGAATTTCAGGCAGTCGTCTTGGCGTATGATGCTGAACCGCTTTTGCGATGGCTTTAATGTGGTCAGGAGTGGTACCGCAACAGCCGCCGACAATATTGACGAGACCGCTTTCGGCAAATTCCTTTAACAAGGCGGAAGTATCCGCAGGAAGTTCATCAAAACCGGTATCACTCATGGGGTTGGGTAATCCCGCATTGGGATAGATACAGATATAGGTATCTGCAATTCTTGAAATTTCCTCGACATACGGCCGCATGAGTGTGGCACCCAAAGCGCAATTTAATCCGATAGTAAGCGGTTTGGCATGTCTGACGGAATACCAGAATGCGGAAACGGTTTGCCCGGATAAAATCCGGCCGGAGGCATCCGTTACCGTACCGGAGATCATGATTGGCAATTTTTTTCCACTTTCCTCGAAATAGGTATCAATCGCAAAAAGGGCGGCTTTACAGTTTAATGTGTCAAAAACGGTTTCAACCAGCAGAATATCCACTCCACCATCAACCAGGGCACGCACCTGTTCAATGTAGGCTTCAACCAGTTGATCAAAAGTGACGTTACGGGCACCCGGGTCATTGACATCCGGAGAAATGGATGCCGTTTTGGGTGTCGGTCCGATGGAACCTGCAACAAATCGGGGACTTTCCGGAGTAGAAAATTTTGCGCAGGCTTCCCGGGCAATTTTTGCGGAGGCAACATTCATTTCATAGACAAGATCTGCCATGAAATAATCTTCCTGTGCAATGGAAGTGGCACCGAAAGTGTTTGTTTCAATGACATCAGCACCTGCCGCAAGATATTTCTCATGAATGGCGGCAATAATATGAGGCTGGGTCAGTGAAAGCAGTTCATTATTGCCGCGTACAAAAAGTTCCCTGTCTGTGGCAGAAGGGGGAGCACAAAAGTTGGCAAAACGACCATTTGGCCCGCCTCGATAATCTTCCTCGGTTAAGCCATAGCGCTGGATCATTGTCCCCATGGCACCATCCAGAATAAGAATTCTCTTGTCGAGAATTTGACGAAGCTGCTGTTCAACTGATGACATATTGTTTTTCTCCATGGGTCTGTGTTTTTTCTGCTGATCAATAAAGTAGTGTCTGTTTCATAACCGGAAAAATGCGTTCTTTCTTCAGACAGGTTATTTCACGGAAGCAAGCGCTTTTGCAAATTCTTCAGCCGGTGGCATGCCTATCATACGTGAGCCGTCACTGAAAAAAATGACAGGTGTTCCTGATATATCCAGTTTTTTTGCCAGCTGAAGCAGGTTTCTGTCGGAATAGACGCAATCGTCATTGGCTTTTTCCGGAAGTGTACCTTCCATCATCCATGCATTCCATGCACTTGCACGATCAGGCGAACACCAGATGTTTTTTGAAATTTCCCGCGATTTTTCCGAGAGAATGTTTAAAGGGAAAACGTAGACTGTCAGATTATCCATGCCGTTTAACATGTGTTCCAGACGTTTGCAGTAACCGCAGTTCGGGTCTGAAAAAACGGCAATGACTCTTTGGCCTTTTCCATTGACTTTTTTTATGGCCTGTTCCAGCGGCAAATCAGAGAACGAAATTTTGGTAATCTCGTTGATTCTCGTTTGCGTATAATCTTCACCGGTATTGATGTCGATGACGCGACCGATGAAAAGATAACGGGCATTATTATCAGTGTAGACAATCCTGTTTCCTACCCTGACTTCGTATAGTCCTGAATAAGGGGTTTTTTTGATTGATGTAATCTTTTCTCCCGGGACAACGTTTTCCTGAAAACGTTTACGGATTAGGTTTTCCTGTGCGGTTACAGACGTTGTATAAAAAAGGGAACTAAAAAGACAGATACAAATGGCAAGGAATCTGATTTGCGGTTTCATGGGGTTCATTTTTTATCCTGATGAGAACAATTTGCAAAATTATACAGGGATGTATTTAAGAATCGGTGGCAAAAGCTTTTCTTTTTTTGTTACAATGTACCGTTTGCCGATGTAGCTCAGTCGGTAGAGCAACTGATTCGTAATCAGTAGGTCGGCAGTTCGATTCTGCCCATCGGCACCAGGAATACGTTTCATGACGTTTCAAAATGTCCGCAGAAGTCTTGTTTTTCTAGTAAAAACAAGACTTTTTTGTTTTTATAATGTTCCATATTGTTCCGTAACATTCAGCAGTTTTAGGTACTTATTTGAGTACCTTTTTAAAGGTTCTTAAATGCGAGTACCTAAAACCAGGTGCTCATTTATTAAGGGAATAAGTATGGCACGCCCAGTAAAAGCATTAACTGATACCAAGATTAAGAATACCAAGTCAACAGAAAAGACACAGACCTTATTTCTTGAGTTTGACAGTTAAATTCAGATAAACAGTTGAAAAT
>CAZAIY010000078.1:0-5745 GCA_964485295.1 uncultured Oxalobacter sp.
AGACCCCCTTAACAGAATGCGATGTCGTCTTTTTTGCGACACCTCATGGTGTGGCAATGAGCCAGGCGGCAGAACTGATTTCAGCCAATGTCAAAATTATTGACCTGGCAGCGGACTTTCGTATCAAGGATACGGCCGTTTTTAAGGAATGGTACAAAATGGAACACACCCAGCCTGATATTCTGGCTGAAGCCGTTTATGGCCTGCCTGAAATCAATCGTGAGGCCATAAAAAAAGCACGGGTAATTGGTCTGCCCGGGTGCTATCCGACCACCGTACAATTGGGTTATGCGCCACTTTTAAGGCAGGGAAAACCCTTGGTTGACGAGTCAAAACTCATAGCGGACTGCAAGTCGGGAACCTCCGGCGCAGGAAGAAGGGCCGAAGTTGGCATGCTGCTATCGGAAGCGGCAGACAGTTTCCGTGCCTATGGGGTAGCCGGTCACCGGCATCATCCTGAAATTGTTCAGGGATTAAAAGCGATGACCCAAAATCAGCGTGACATTACCCTGACTTTTGTTCCGCACCTAACCCCCATGATACGCGGAATTCATTCCACCCTGTATGCCCCGCTTTTGCCTGAAACCCGGGATATGAATTTTCAGGATCTGTATGAAAATCACTATAAAAACGATCCTTTTGTGGATGTGATGCCACAGGGCAGTCATCCTGATACCCGCTCGGTCAGAGGGTCAAACTTTTTACGAATCGCTTTGCATCGTCAGAAAAACAGCGACATGCTAATCATTCTTGTCGTGGAAGACAACCTGGTAAAAGGTGCTGCAGGACAGGGTATCCAATGTATGAATCTGATGTTTGGTCTGGATGAAACGACAGGATTACTCAACGCTCCCGTTGTTCCTTAACCGGTTCCAAGCAAAAAAACAACTTGTCGCTTATAATGACACCATCTTTTTTTTCTGGAGTACATGATGAACGCAGCAATTGAAATTCCAGCACCGATCAATTTTACTGACAGTGCGGCAAATAAAGTCGCTGAACTGATCGCAGAAGAAGGCAATCCCAATTTAAAACTTCGTGTTTTTGTTCAGGGAGGGGGCTGTTCCGGTTTTCAGTATGGCTTTACTTTTGATGAAACCATCAATGATGACGATACCACGATGGTCAAAAATGGGGTTCAACTCCTGATTGACGCCATCAGTTACCAGTATCTGGTTGGCGCTGAAATCGATTTTCGTGAGGATATCAACGGTTCCCATTTTGTTATTACCAACCCCAATGTCACAACAACCTGTGGCTGTGGCTCTTCTTTTGCGCCTTAAAAATCAAGAAAAATGCCGATTTCCCTAAAAAATGATCCGCCGGGATATGACTGGCGGATTTTTAGGTGATTTTCCGGTTAAACCTGCCAGAAACTTTCAGGACTGTTTTTATTCCGAAAAAGTGAGATTTCCCAGGCTCTGCCCAAAAAAACGCAGGCCATTGATATAAACCGGTTTAATACAAACACGGTTTTTAACGGGATAAACCGCCTTTATTTAAAGGATACTCAGGCAGGGAAAATTTACGTTTTTATTCAATTTTTTCCGGGAGAATGCTGTCATGATAAAAACAAACCTGAAAACGCTATTCGGAATCATTGCCCTGGTTTTGGGTATTTTGGGGATGAATACCCAGGTATTTGCCCAGACTTTTTGTCGAGGGGGATCTGCTCAGATATCCGATGTCTATGGACCCTGCTGGGAAAATAATACCAATATCCATTCATCCGACTGGCATACAGCCAGACAGGAAAGAACGAATGCCGTTCTTGAAAAACTCAACCTCAATGCGGAACAAAAAAAGGCCTGGGAGCAGTACCAGACAACCATTGCCACGCATCTTAAAACCATGCAGGAAAGAAGATCCATCAATCTTTCTACAATGTCAACGACAGATCTTATCGAAAAAAGACAGCACTTTATCAGGGAACATGGCAACCTGATGACACAGAATCTGGAAGCGCTAAAAACTTTCTATGCCACATTAACCCCTGAACAGCAGCAAATTTTTGATGCTGAAATCGGTCTTGGCAAAGGCTATCATCATAGTTATGGCAACCGTCAACGCCATGGCAGAGGCAGCTATCTTTGCGACGGAGCATACTGATAACCGGTCATGATTGTGCTGATTTGTGATTTCATGGTACCCATCATGACAAATCAGCACAAAATAATGATTCTACAGTCTGGTTGCCACAAACATGATTTCATCAATTGAAAAGGAATTGTCCGGTTCCACTTCAAAATAGGTTTTGACTTCCTGGGGAATACTTTTCATCACTTCCTTTATTGCTGTTACGTGATAATCCGGCGTTCTCATACGGGTAACCCAGGATTGAAAATCATAGCGAATACTCAGCAGACTCATATCACTTACCCTGAAAGCCGCACTGGAAGCAAAATGAAGCCATTCTCCCGGTGAATAGGCCCTGACATGGGACATATCGCGTAAAAATTCGACCGTTTGCAAAAAGACATCGCGGATGGGTTCTCCCGATGAAGCGGTATCGATCATGATCAGAAGACCACCCGGTTTTAAAACCCGATGAATTTCCCGCAACCCCATACCGACATCACGCCAATGATGCGCAGAATACCGGCTTGCGACAATATCAAATACCCCATCGTCAAAAGGTAATTTTTCTGCAACGCCCTGTTCCGTGGAAATATTGGAAAGCCCCCGTTCTTTCGCCACTTTTGTCACGGCATCCAACATTTCACGACTCATGTCATAGGCGGTAACTTCCCTGACATATTTGGCCGCCAGATAGGAAACATGTCCCCCGCCCGTTCCGACATCGAGCAGTTTTGCTCCGGAATGGGGTTTTAACAAGTTTTCCAGACGGGCAAGATCTTCTCCTGTCGCATGCAATGCGCTTTGAACATAGGCCTGCGCCTGCGGACCAAAATTACCGACTACCAAATCGCCATGTTTTTTCATTTTCTATGACCCTTTTGATTCGTTACTGATAAAATCCGGTCATTTTTGCCGGATAAAATCGCATCCATTAACATATAACTGCATTTTAACGACGGATTATCCCAAAAATTGTCTCAAAATCATCTACAATCTAGCCAAAATACTCTTTCTAAATTCATAACACAATAACAGAAAACTAAAGGATAAACACAATGGGAATGATAAAGGAATTCAAGGAATTTGCCATGCGTGGCAATGTCATCGATATGGCGGTGGGTGTCATTATGGGCGGTGCCTTCGGCAAAATTGTCAGTTCCATTGTTTCTGACGTTGTCATGCCACCGATTGGTCTGTTAATTGGCGGTGTCAACTTTACCGATCTTAAAATCGTTCTAAAAGAAGCCACTACCAATGCAGCAGGACAGGCCATCCCGGCTGTCACCCTAAACTATGGGAATTTTCTTCAAACAGTCTTTGACTTTCTGATTATTGCCTTTGCCATCTTTTTGTTTATAAAAACCCTCAACAACTTTTACAAAAAGAAAGAAGAAGAACCGGCGCCGGCTCCTGAACCGGAACCCACCAAAGAAGAATTGCTGCTCACTGAAATTCGTGATCTGTTAAAAGAACAAATGCATACCCGCAAAAATTAAATCGCACAAAAAACAGGGACAAACAGCCATTTTGTCCCTGTATTCAACCTGTTTTATACATCAAATCGTCAACCCTATTCTGACAGCGTATGAAACTACCCTGTCAGATCCAGTGGCATCAAACCCGGTTAAACAAAAAAATCCTCGTCTTTTTGAGTGCTGAGGTCGGGGGTGCGAACCAGAAAGGGTTTTGTCTGCCCCCTTGTCTCTGGAAATATTTCCGCGAACAATTTCTCTTTGTTTTGCTCGTACCATGCGAGAAATTCCTCTTTGGATACTCTGAAACTGGCTATTGGTTCCATGGCAAATGCCTCGCCGTTAACATCAAGTCTGAAAGACAGATAAAAGTCTGGTGTCTTCTCATTTTTTATCAGATCAACCATCGCTCTGCCTTCTTCAATAGGCCTTACCGTAATTTTTGCGTTATTGAGTCTTTCCGAAACTGCCACTTCTCCCTCTTTTGGGGCTGGGGTTTGTTCCAATGTTATCGTATTTTCCCGTTGTTTCAGGACTTCCTGCCACAGGGCGCTTTTAATTTCTCCCATATCCGTCATAACCGTCTCCCTGATGGCTCCCCATTTGATGAACGGCAAATATTCCTGTGACTTTTTCAGGCTTTGATTGATCTCTTTCAGATCCTTTTTTATGAGGAGGAATTCTTTTATAACGATTTGCTCGTTTTCCACTTCGTACATGACTCTAAAAAAACCCACATTGACTTTGTTTTGTCCTACGTTTTGCATCACATCGATGAAGGCATAACCGCTTCCATCAAAACATGGACCCACATTTGTTAAATCCAGACTGAACATATTTCCTTACCTAAAAACCAAATGAATTACACTGTCTATAGACGCCAAGAGCACCGCTTTATCCGGCAGGATAACCGTAGTCCATCACGGCTTTCTTTTCCCCTGATAAAAGAACGTGCCCTAATCATTGCTGAATTTTTTATTCTTTTTTTGCTTTTTTCTGTTTTGAAGCGGATTTGGAAGACTTCAAAAGCGCTTCTTCAATACTCATTTTACGAGGCAACGTCACCTCTTTTAAATTGGATAGATGACGCAATGGAGTAAAATCCCGGATCTTAAAATTCCAATCCAAATCGAGATATTCCAAATCGGTTAAAGATGCCAATGGACTGATATCCTGAAGTTTATCGAAACCCGGTAAACTCAGTCTTTTAAGCTTTTTCAGGGAAGATATTGAACTGATATCGTCAATATGTTCAAAATTAATCAAGCTTAACTCCTGCAGATTCGTCATGGACGATAAAAAACGGACATCTTCAGTATTTCTTCCCTGAACTAACCATAACAGTTTCAGATTTTTTAAAGACGACAGCGTGCTCAAATCTCTTAGCAGGCAATCGCCCAATCGCAACACGGTTAATTGTGTCAATGAAGAAAAGGAAGGGATTTCCACCAAAAAAGCATCCAGTATCACCAGTTCTTCCAAATGGATTAATGACGATATGGGACTGGCATCCATAATGGATTGGGAACCGGGTAAATGTAACTGTCTCAGATTGGTCATGGAAGCCAAAGGCGCAAGATCATCCACTTCCGAATCAGCTAAAAACAGATCCATCAAATTGGCCAGGTTTGACAAGGGACGCAGATCCCCAATAGAAAAGGCCTCATCCAGATGCAATGATCTTAAACCCGTCAGTGCTGTTAAAGGACTGAGATCATCAATTTTTCTGCACCCCATCAGTGTCAATCTTTTCAAACCGGTTAATGAGGATAAAGGGGAAAGATCTTCCACACTTTTGCAATTGAGCAAAATTAAAGTTTCCAGATTTTTAAGAGAAGACAACTGATGGATATCACTTATTGGGCCGGGTATCGTCAGTTCAGTTGCATTTGTTTGTTTTGCCTCTTTTACCAGATTTTCAAAATTTTTGTTTTTTAACACTTTTAGTCTCCCTCATGATTGAATTTCACAGAAGCATAATTCAATCATGCGACACCATATGACCTATATTGTTTCAATCCAGTTTTCCTGTATCTTTTTCACACAGAAATACGGTTTTATCCGATATTTTTTATCGGCAATGTTAAAAATCCGACTGACAAGTTCTCTGGAAATAGACCTTGTTTGAGCAATCTTTCTTCTGGAAAGACCGGCGTCTTTCAAATTCAGAATCAGCCGGATAGGAACTTTTTTA
>CAZAIY010000079.1:0-5727 GCA_964485295.1 uncultured Oxalobacter sp.
CTGTTTCTGTAATAGTCATAGCAACTGGAGTACAAGGTTCTTCACCTTGTTCAAGATTGAAACCATTCACTTTTATTACATGAAAGAACTTTGCCATTTAGCCATACATCATGTTGATGACATAAAAAAAATGGTGAAGGCAACGGACAAACAGGCAGAAAAAGCAAATATTAATGAATTGAAACGTTTAATAGAACAACAAATAAATTCATCTATTTAACCCATTTAACCTCGGCTCTGGTAAACTTACATTCTTTTTTCTTGCAAATTCCTGCTATTTAGCAGCAAAATACACCTTAATTAAACCAAATAAAGCAATAATAATTAAATATGGCTAAACATATTCTCATGTTAAATGGTCCCAATTTGAATCTTCTCGGCACAAGAGAGCCGGAAGTTTATGGCAAAACCACGTTAAATGACATTGTCATGGCAGCACAAGACCAAGTAACAAAAGCAGGAGGCCGCTTTTCGAGTTTTCAAAGTAATCATGAAGGTGAATTGATTGATCGCATTCATGCTGCACGTGATGAAAATGTTGAAGCAATTGTTATTAATCCGGGAGGACTCACCCATACAAGTGTTGCGTTACGTGACGCACTTGCAGGTGTGGCAATTCCATTTTATGAGGTACATATATCCAATATTCATCAACGTGAAGTTTTTCGCCATCATTCGTATCTTTCTGCTATTGCAAAAGGTGTAATATGTGGATTTGGTACAGATGGCTATCGAATGGCAATTGAATTTGCCCTTAATAACTGATTTTTATATTTTCCGGGATTTGTTATGGATCTTCGTAAACTAAAAACCCTGATTGACCTTGTCGCAGAATCACAAATTGCCGAATTGGAAATAACAGAAGGTGATAGTCAAGTACGTATTGTAAAAAATGCACCCGTACCTGCTCAACCTGTCATTATGCAACCACAGGCAATACCGCAATATACTGTAAATACACCTGTACCTGTTGCACCATCCACTGATGCTCCGGTATCAAAAACAGAAACACCTGATCAGGCCGAACCACAAGGTTATATTGTCAAATCACCCATGGTTGGAACTTTTTATGCTGCTTCAGCTCCAGGAAATCCTCCTTTTGTTGAAGTCGGCTCAACAGTAAAACAAGGCGATACACTCTGTATTATTGAAGCCATGAAACTGTTAAATGAAATTGAAGCGGAAACTTCTGGCGTGATTAAACAGATATTAGTAGAAAATGGTCATCCAGTTGAATATGCTCAACCGCTTTTTATCATAGGATAAATACTTTTATTTTTTATTTTTTTGATTTTCAGGATTGCCTGGCGCCATGTTTGAAAAAATTCTTATTGCCAATCGCGGTGAAATTGCCCTGCGTATCCAACGTGCTTGCCGTGAAATGGGTATAAAAACTGTTGTTGTTCATTCGGAAGCAGATAGAGAAGCCAAATACGTCCGACTTGCAGATGAATCTGTTTGTATTGGTCCGGCACCTTCTTCTGCCAGTTACTTGAATATGCCATCAATTATTAGTGCAGCTGAAGTAACAGACGCAGAAGCCATTCATCCTGGCTATGGATTTCTTGCGGAAAATGCAGACTTTGCCGAACGCGTGGAAAAATCCGGTTTTATTTTTATTGGACCTCATCCTGAATCCATCCGAACAATGGGAGACAAGGTTTCCGCAAAACAGGCCATGATAAAAGCAGGGGTTCCGTGTGTACCGGGATCAAATGGTGCCTTGTCCGATGATTCCAAGGAAATCATCCATATTGCAAGAAAAATCGGTTATCCGGTTATTATTAAAGCAGCCGGTGGCGGAGGTGGACGAGGGATGCGTGTTGTTCATACGGAAGCGGCCCTTTTAAATGCCGTTACCTTGACAAAAGCTGAAGCAGAAACAGCCTTCGGCAATCCAGAAGTTTACATGGAAAAATTTTTGGAAAATCCTCGTCATATTGAAATCCAAATACTTGCCGACCAATATAGAAACGCAATATGGTTAGGTGAACGCGACTGTTCAATGCAACGCCGCCATCAAAAAGTCATAGAAGAAGCCCCAGCTCCGGATATCCCAAGACGTCTAGTTGAAAGAATCGGGGAACGTTGTGTAGAAGCCTGCCGAAAACTCGGTTTCAGAGGAGCAGGAACATTTGAATTTCTCTATGAAAAAGGAGAGTTTTATTTCATTGAGATGAATACTCGAGTTCAAGTTGAACATCCTGTTACAGAAATGATTACAGGTATCGATATTATTCAGGAACAAATTCGTATTGCCGCCGGAGAAAAATTACGTCACCGACAGCGTGATATTAAGCTTACAGGTCATGCTATCGAATGCCGTATCAATGCCGAAAACCCATACAATTTCATACCTTCACCAGGAAAAGTAACAGCATGGCATGTCCCCGGGGGGCCTGGCATTCGTGTTGATTCCCATGTTTACGCCGGATACACGGTTCCACCAAATTATGACTCCATGATTGGAAAAATTATTTCTTACGGAGCCACACGAGAACAGGCTATCAAAAGAATGCAAGTTGGCCTGTCAGAAATGGTTGTAGAAGGGATTCAAACCAATATTGACCTGCATCGAAATCTGGTTGCCGATCCATGTTTTATTCAAGGGGGAACCAATATTCATTATTTGGAACAAAAATTGACTGAAATGTTTCCAGACAAAAAATCATAAGGTTTCTTCACATAAGGAGTTGTATGTGAGTTGGAATGAAGTTGTATTAGAAATCAACTACGAAAAAACGGTTTCATTTTCAGACGCGCTACTTGAAGCTGGTGCCATGGCCGTGACTGTTGAAGATGCGGCTGAAGGGACAGACGAAGAAAAGCCCATCTTTGGCGAACCTGGAGCAGATAATGAAGAATATGTATGGAAAAACAGTCGCATTATCGCTTTACTTCCAAAAGATATTCACACGGAATACATTTTGCAAAGTGCCGCAAAAGAATGTGGAATGAATAATATTCCTTCCTTTTTTGTAAGAAACGTTCCTGCCAAAGATTGGGTAAAAGAAACGCAATCCCAATTTGCTCCTATTCATGTTGGACAACATATCTGGATTATCCCCAGTTGGCATGACAGCCATAATCATTCTGGAACTATTTTACGGATTGACCCGGGTCTGGCTTTCGGTACCGGAAGTCATCCAACAACACATTTATGTCTGGAGTGGCTGGAAAAAAATATTGTCGCAGGCCAATCCGTTTTAGATTATGGATGTGGTTCCGGAATCCTGGCTATTGCCGCATCAAAACTCGGCGCCAGTTCCGTTGATGGCGTTGATATTGATCCTCAGGCTGTAACAACAGCTAAAACCAATGCAAAAGCAAATCAGTGCCATATCTCTTTTTACCAATCAGATCCCTATTTGAAGGAAGATATTCGTTTATACGATGTTGTTATTGCAAACATTTTATCTGGCCCACTACAACAACTTTCCAAAACTCTGGTATCTCGTTTAAAACCCAATGGCAAATTATTGCTTTCCGGTATTTTGGACTGGCAAAAAAATGACGTTATATCAGCTTATTCCCCTTGGCTAGTTTTATCTCCCTACAACTTTCTTGAGGGATGGGTGGCTTTATCAGGTACTCTTGCTGAATCGGCAAAATAAATATGACTCTCATAACAAAATGCCCGCATTGCCATACAGCCTTTAAGGTAACAATTGACCAATTAAATCTTTATGACGGTGCTGTACGTTGTGGAATATGTCAGCAGGTTTTCAATGGAACAGAACAACTTCATCAAACTGAATCCCCTGCCTCAAAAGAGACAAAAGAAACTATCAATAAGCGATTTGTCCATGAAGAGCAAAATCAAGCGAAATCGCCTTTTTTCAATCATGATGAGGAAGATGAAATTTCCATTTCCCTTACAGATGAAAACATTAATGCATTGCCAAAACATGAAGCCATATTTCAAGCTTTGGAGGATGAACTTTCTACCATTTCTTTGGAACTAGAACAAGTTACAGGTGAATTATTTGAAGAGGATCTAACAGCTTCAGAAGAAAAAGAAGAAGAAATCATCCGGGAACCATTAACACCAATCCCCAAAAAACACCCGGCACAAACGATTGCAACAACCCAATCACGTTTTACAGACCTTTCTCTTTATCCCAATTTAGGGGAACCCGCCAAAAATATGGTGTACTCCATAGCACCCCATCTGGACGATGTTGCCAATATCAGTCCCTCCACTTATGTGGAAACAGTTGAACCCGAGGAATTAAAAAAGGAAGTTTTGCAAAAATCCCAATTTTCTTCCGCCTCTTATCATGAGATAGACAATCAAATAAATAAAAACGGGGATTTTTCTGTTACTTCGACTGAAACAAGAGAAAAGGAAAAAGTAAGCATTAATCGCGATTCAAGCGAACCCCATTTTATTAGAACGGCACAAAAAAAGCAGACCGGTCTCTTTACTAATATTTTATTGGGTCTTGTAACTGTTTCTTTATTGGGCACACTATGTGTTCAGTGTCTTTATATGTTTTCCGATCGTATGATTGTATGGTGGCCTCCATCAGAATCTTTCATATCAAAAGCATGTGATACATTTGCCTGTCCACGACGGCTGGAAACCCGTATTGCTGCTTTAACCATTGAATCGAGTGAATTACAAATTATTCCCGAATTAAAAAATAAATATTCCTTGTCCCTGCTTATAAGAAACAGTAGTTCCTCGTATCAAACCTGGCCCCATATTGAATTAACATTGACAGATCAAGAAAAAAAAACCATTATTCGAAAAATTTTTGCTCCGGCAAATTATTTGCAAAATGCGGAATTCATTCTTAAAGGAATTCCTCCATATGCAGAAGAATCTGTTGGACTTTATCTAGAAATGCAAACTGAATCGAATGCGGATTACCGCATTTCCCTTTTTTACCCTTAATTTTTAATAATGGATTGATATGTCAACTTTAATCTGTGGCTCTCTCGCTTATGACACAATCATGGTATTTCCTGATTGTTTTTCTGAATCCATACTAGCCGATCAGTTACATAAAATTAACGTCTGTTTTCTTGTCCCATCCATGCGACGTGAATTTGGTGGCTGTGCAGGCAATATTGCCTACAATCTGAAAATGCTAGGGGGGACTCCTGTAATTATGGCAACTATTGGTAATGATGGGGCCCCGTATCTCGAAAGATTTGAAGAATTTAATATATCAAATCAATATATTACGACAATCAAGAAAACATTCACTGCACAAGCATTCATAACTACAGACAAAAAAAATAATCAAATTACCGCCTTTCATCCAGGCGCCATGTCTTTTTCCCATCAAAATAGCATCACCAATGTAAAAGAAAAAGTGAAGTTGGCAATTATTGCTCCGGATGGACGTGATGCCATGCTTCAGCATGCAAAAGATTGTGCTGCAAATGAAATCCCCTTCATTTTCGATCCGGGTCAAGGTTTGCCCATGTTTAACAAAGAAGAGCTTCAAGATTTTATTAATTTGGCTACCTATGTGGCTGTAAATGATTACGAAGCGGCAATGTTAAGACAAGTGACTGGTTGGAATGAAAAAGAAATTGCCTCCAAAGTAAAAGCCCTTTTTGTGACTCTTGGAGATAAAGGTGCAAAAATTTATACAGAAGCAGAAACGATTGATATTCCTTGTGTCGTTGCAGAAAAAATTATTGATCCTACCGGCTGTGGCGATGCTTTCAGAGCTGGAATAATATATGGTTTAACAAATGGAATGGATCTGC
>CAZAIY010000080.1:0-5704 GCA_964485295.1 uncultured Oxalobacter sp.
CGATTTGAAAATGAAGTTGCCATGAGAACCAGCCTGCCCGGCGTTGCAACCGGTTTGGCCTGGACACCTGTTGGAGGCGATATTCTTTTTATTGAAGCCAGCCGTGTTCCAGGAAAAGACAAATTGACCTTGACCGGACAGTTGGGTGACGTCATGAGAGAAAGTGCTGTTGCTGCCCTGACTTTACTGAAAGCCAGAGCCGTATCCTTGAATATTGAACCGACTCTTTTTGAAAACAGTGATATTCACATTCATGTACCGGCAGGCGCCATTCCGAAAGACGGTCCAAGTGCCGGGGTTGCCATGTTTTTGGCACTGACTTCCATGATGATGAACCGCCCCATTCTGGTGGATCATGCCATGACCGGTGAAATCAGTCTGCGCGGACTGGTTTTACCTGTAGGAGGAATAAAAGAAAAAGTCCTGGCCGCATTACGGGCAGGCATCAAAACGGTTATGCTGCCCGCCCGCAATAAAAAGGATCTTGAGGATATTCCGGAAGATGCCAGAAAACAACTCAATTTCGTCTGGCTGGAAACCGTGGATGATGCTTTGAAAAAAGCTCTGGCAACTGAACGGCGAATTGAAAAAAAGAAAAAATGAAAAAGAAAAAACCTCCAAAAGTCAGACAAAAGGACTTTTGGAGGTGTATTGAAAACAATCCCTTTTGATCCGTCAATTATCTGTCCTTGTTTTTTAGGATATATAACCCGATTATTTCCGATTGACTCAGAATATGTCCTTCCATTTTCTGGACAACCTCTGCTTTGGTGGGATTATTCATATCCGGCAAAACCGTATCGAGTGCATATAATTTATGAAAATAACGGTGTGTTCCGATAGGCGGGCAGGGTCCGTTATATCCCACATTTTTCCGATCATTGATTCCGATTAGTGTTCCTTCAGGCAGATCCTTATTTTCGACCCCTTCCGGCAAGACTCCTGCAACCGGTGGCAGATTATAAAGCACCCAATGCACCCAAACCATTTTCGGCGCATCCGGATCGGGAGCATCCGGATCATCGACAATGAGAACCAGGCTTTTCGTTCCTTTAGGCGGATCAGTCCAGACTAAAGGAGGAGAAATATTGGGTCCTTCACAAGTATAGCGGCTCGGCATGATTTCATTGTGCTCAAAAGCAGGTGACGATATTTTGAACGTCATAGGCAATCCTCCCTGTTTATCAAAAATCAACTCTATTCATACACCTAAACGACATCTCCCATCCGTTTGCATCAAACCATGGTGATTCTTTTTGATGTTCTCCCTTTACTTTTCAGAAGAAGGAACATAATTAGGAACAGCCGCACCCCCTTCGCCAAACAGGAATTTTTCCATTTGTTCCACCAAAAAACTGCGTGCTGACGGATCCATCATATTAAGACGATATTCATTAACGAGTCTGGTCTGATGACGAATCCAGTTATTCCATTCTTCCTTTGAAACATTTTCAAAAATACGTTTACCCAATTCTCCCGGATAAGGCGGGAAATCCAGTCCTTCCACTTCTTTTTGCAATTTGGCACAATGAATCATTCTTGCCATGTTTTTCTCCTCGAATTCTGATACCGGAATGATGACGTTTATTTTTTCTTATGACTTGAGCAGCGCTATCAGAAAAAGTTCATCACTTAAATAGCATACCCAAAAATAAACATTTTAGTGAACACCTGCCATTTTATTTCTCCGGGTAAAACCAAAAACGTTTAACACGCCGATCCGTTCTACAATCTTTTAATCAGTACCTGAGACCTTCTCTGCCAGTTATAAATATGCTGGCGATCCTTGGGCAATTCATTGACACTGGCATAGACAAAACCGCGTTGCAAAAACCAGTGTGCGGTTTGCGTTGTTAAAATGAAAAGATGGGTCAGTCCCATTGCTCTTGCACGATTTTCTATATGGATAAGGATACGTTCACCCTCTCCTTCTTCCTGGACTTCCGGATCGACAATCAGACATGCCATTTCTCCCATTTTTTCTGCAGGAAAAGGATACAATGCGGCACAACCGAAGATCACACCATCATGTTCCATCACAGAAAAATTTTCGATTTCCCGTTCCAGAAGTTCCCGTCCCCGTTTAACCAGTGTTCCATTCGCCTCATACGGTTCTATCAATTGCAAAATGCTTCCCACATCCTGAATAGTGGCTTCCCGTAAAATATCAATATTCTCATAGGTAATCATGGTTCCCACGCCGTCATGGGTAAACAGTTCCAGTAAAACAGAACCATCCATGGAATAGGGAACAATATGAACGCGGGAAACACCACCGACACAGGCTTTTGAAGAAAAACGCAAGTAACCGGCCTCTTCCTCGGAAAGAAGATTTTTATCCAGTAAAGTCCCTGCCTGAGCCGGCGTAATCTCACGGATTTCCCTTCCTGTTTCATCCTTCATCAAAGCCGTTTCCGTTACAAAGATCAGTTTATGCGCATGCAGCGCAACAGCTGCCGATACAGCCACATCTTCCATTCTCAGACTAAAAATTTCCCCTGTTGGAGAAAAGCCCAAAGGCGGCAGCAATACAAGATCACCGGCATCCAAAATACGTTGAATACTGTCAAAAGCAACTTTTCTGGTTTTACCGGTTAATTGCATATCAATACCATCCAAAATGCCAAGCGGTGTTGCTGTAATAAAATTGCCGGAAATAATTCGAATTTCAGCATGTGCCATTGGTGTATTGGGCAATCCCTGACTAAATGCCGCTTCGATATCCAGACGCAATTCACCTGTTGCTTCCATTGCACATTCCAGTGCGGCACTATCCGTAATTCTCGTTCCATTATGAAAAGCGCTTTCCACTTTTCTTAATGCCAGCTGCTCTTCAACCTGGGGTCGGGAACCATGCACAATGACCACTTTGATACCTAAGGCATGCAAAAGCGATATATCATGAACGAGTGTCTGTAAAGCACCAGAACGTACCAGTTCACCAGGAAATGCAACAACGAAAGTCTGCCCACGAAACGAATGAATATAGGGCGCAACCGACCGTAACCAATTTACAAACTGCAAGGCATCATCCATTTGAATTCATCCCCTCAACCAGGAAAAAACCGATTTCTTTTTTTTCAGTAAATTTTTTTATAAAAAAAGACTTCTTCTGTGCTACAGATTATAATTCGCATCGATATGGCAATAACGAAAATCTGCAAAAAAATCCCCCTTCTTGTGTATTCTTGTGTATAAATGCAATCAGATAAGCTAAGTACGGTATTTCGTCATCCCGTTCCTTCGATTACCTACCCTGAAAATCTGCCTGTTTCGCTCAAACGGGATGAAATCGCTTCTGCATTAATGGCCAATCAGGTCATTATTGTCTGTGGCGAGACGGGTTCCGGAAAAACAACCCAATTACCCAAAATCTGTTTGGAATTGGGAAGAGGAACAAAAGGACTGATCGGACATACACAACCCCGCCGGATTGCAGCCAGTTCAACTGCCAGACGAATTGCAAATGAACTGGGAACCCCTTTAGGCGAAAATGTCGGTTATAAAATTCGATTCACCGACAAAATGCATGCAGGCGCGTCTGTCAAATTAATGACCGACGGTATTTTGCTGGCAGAAACACAAGGCGACCGTTTACTGCGGCAATATGACACTTTGATCATTGATGAAGCACATGAAAGAAGTCTCAATATTGATTTTTTACTGGGGTATTTAAAACAGCTTTTACCCAGGCGCCCGGATCTGAAATTAATTATTACGTCTGCAACCATTGATGCAAAACGATTTGCGCAACATTTTGGCTCGGAAGATCTGCCTGTCCCCATCATTGAAGTATCCGGTCGACTCTATCCCGTCGAGATTCGTTATCGTCCGGTTTATGATCCCAATTTTGATTTATCGGAAAACAGCGATAAAAGTACCAAAGCCATTGAAGCACAGAAAGAACACAACTTAATCGAAGCCATTGCCGATGCAGTCGATGAAGTATCGGCTATCGGACAAGGCGACATTCTGATTTTTCTCCCCGGGGAGCGCGAGATTCGGGATGCCACAAATATTTTGCGACGACGTCATCCCCCTCATGTTGAAATACTGCCTCTTTTTGCGCGGCTTTCCTCACAGGAACAGGAAAAAATTTTCAAATCCACCAATGCACGCCGAATTGTTCTTGCCACCAATGTCGCGGAAACTTCACTGACGGTTCCCGGCATCCGTTTTGTTATTGATACCGGCCTTGCCCGTGTCAAAAGATACAGTTACCGAAACAAAGTCGAACAACTGCATATCGAGCCCATCTCCAAAGCAGCGGCCAATCAGCGTGCAGGCAGATGCGGAAGAATCGCTTCCGGTATTTGTATTCGACTCTATGAAGAATCCGATTTTGAATCACGTCCGGAATATACCACCCCCGAAATTTTACGGTCTTCCCTTGCCTCGGTTATTCTTCGCATGAAAGCACTCCGATTGGGTGATGTGGAAACATTCCCCTTTCTTGAAGCGCCATTAAAACGGGCCATTGCTGACGGTTATCAGCTCCTGCAGGAATTAGGCGCCCTTGATGGCCTAAATCAAATGACACCAACCGGTCAGCAACTGGTGCGTCTGCCGCTTGACCCTCGTATCGGGCGAATGATTCTTGCGGCAAAAGATTTGCAAAGTTTAAAAGAGATTCTCGTCATTGCATCAGCACTTTCCATTCAGGATCCCAGAGACAGACCGCTTGATCTGCAGGAAGCGGCAGATAGAGCCCATCAAAAATTTTCAGACCCGCGTTCCGAATTTCTCAGTTATCTTAAAATCTGGGAATGGTTCAATCTTGCCATCGAAAACAAAAAATCCAACCGACAATTGCAGGAAAACTGCCGCACCCATTTTTTATCCCATCGTCGTTTACGCGAATGGAAAGATGTGCACTCCCAACTTGTCGCTTTAATCCATGAACAGAAATGGCGATTGAATGAAACAGAAGCCACTTATGAACAGATTCATTTGGCACTTTTAACCGGTCTTTTAGGAAATATCGGTTACAAATCGGAGGACAATACGACCTATCTGGGAACCCGTAGTATCCGTTTTCATATCTGGCCGGGATCGACATTGGGGAAAAAAGCGGGAAGATGGGTCATGGCAGCAGAACTCATTGATACCAACCGTTTATATGCCCGTTGTCTGGCCCAGATTCAACCGGAATGGCTGGAACGGGTGGGTCGACATTTATTAAAAAAATCATGGAGCTCGCCACATTGGGAAAAACGAACAGCACAGGTGAATGTTTACGAAAGGGCGACTCTTTACGGACTGGTTGTCTACAATCAACGACGTATTCATTATGGTCCCATTAACCCTTCCGAATCACGCGAAATATTTATCAGGGAAGCGTTGGTTGAAGGAAATTTTGAAACACGTGCCCCTTTTTTCACCCACAATCAGAAACTGATTCATGAAATAGAATTACTCGAACATAAATCGCGTCGTACTGATGTTTTGATCGATAAGGATCTGATTGCCGCATTTTATGACCGTCATTTGCCCAAACATATTTATAACGGCATTTATTTTGAAAAATGGCATAAAAATGCGACAGCAAATAATCCCAGACTGCTTTATCTTGAAAAAAATGATCTGATGCGACATGAAGCCGCCGGCGTTACAAATCATTTCTTTCCCAAGAAAATCCAAATAGGGGGAATGGAATTGGCCTTAACCTATCATTTTGAACCCGGCAGCATCCGTGATGGCGTAA
>CAZAIY010000081.1:0-5686 GCA_964485295.1 uncultured Oxalobacter sp.
GTATCCTGAAACACCAGCATAAGGACAGCCGCCATTGCACCCAATCCTGATAGCAGAATAACGGGAGATTTATCAATCAGCTCTGCAATTATGAGAATGGCAGAAACCAGATAAATAATAATCTTTAAAACCTGCAAATATCCTTTAATCGGTTTGCTGTCTGCATCAGGACGCCGTGAATAGATTATGTTGATGACATCCAGCGTAGCACAAGCCGCTCTGGACAAGGTCAAAATAATAAAAGCGGAAGCAATATTCTTGATAATCGCGGTAACACTGGCCGGCATGGTCGGCACAAAAGGAATACCGACAGTAAACACCATGGCAGGAATAATGTTTGCCAAACGGGAAATAACCTCAATACTAAGAATTTCATCATCATTGCCAAATGGCGTCATCAATAGTGCGCGTCTGATAATATTTAATAAAAGACGCTTTACAACAAAATTTGCAAAACAGGACACAATAACCAGAATGGTTATTGCCGCACACATTGAATAAATCGGGGAATCCGATATGAAAGACTGTATTTGATCCATTTTGTATACAAACAAATGACTGATAAAGAAAATTGGCAATATTAAAAAAACATGTCCATCATCAGAAAAATTATCTGAAGATGAAAGCAAGCCGTATTATGCAAACAAGGCGATTGACCGTCAATTTATAACATGCCATGTCGATGCATGAATATTTTTTTTCTGCACCAAAACATTAACTTTCATTAGGCAGACGATAACTTCTTTTTTTGTTTACATATAACCAGAGCAAAAGACAAAGACTGCTACTGACAGCACAAATCGTTCCAACAGCAACGACCAAACTGTTCCAACCCAAAGAACAAATCAGCATGGAAATACTGCCAAAGAAAAGCGCTGAACAACTCATTAAGCCTACCACGGTTCCATTATCGGAATCGAGCTGGCTCATCATTAAAACTGCACCAACCGGTCGGCTTGCACTCCCCATAAAAGTAACCGGAATAAAAAGCAGCGCAAAATACCATGTACCCAATCCTCCGTAAAGGAAAAGCAATATTCCTGAAACAAATATCATACAAAAACAAATATTCAAAAACCAGATACGTGGAATTTTTCGTAACAAACGGGTGTAAAGTATGGGTCCGAGCAGGGAAAAAGAGGCATTTAAAGCAAAAAAATAACTGTATACCTGTGATGTCGTACCAAACATTTTTTCATAAATAAATGAAGAGGTACTTAAAAAAGCCATAAAAGGCATTGCGGTTAATGAAAAAATAATCAAGAGCGAACGAAAGCCTTTATCACTCAAAACATAACCTATTCGACCAAGTGAACGTACAGGCGATGTTTCCAATTTATCTATTAGGGTTTCCTTTAGAGCAAGGGAAAGCAAAAAACCGACAAAACCTCCTCCCACAAAAATAAGAAAAAGCCCCCGCCAGGAAAGATACTGCAATAAAAAAGCGCCCAAAATCGGCGCAATCATGGGACAGAGAATGGTCATGGTTTGAATCCAAACCAATACATTTTCCATCACTCTTCCTTCACGAAAGACATCCTTGACAATGGCCATGGAAACAGCTTGAACGGCACCACAACCAATTGCCTGAAAGATTCTCCCCAAAATCAATGTTTCCATGCCCTGTGCAAGAGCACACCATAGACTTGCCACCACATATACAAAAAGACCATGCCATAACGATCACTTAATGGTCCCCAAATCAGCATCGAAAGCGCAAAAAAAAGCATAAACAAACTAAGTGTCAACTTGGCTGTACTTTCCGATGCCGAAAAAAGATCGGCCATTTTGGGCAGGGCAGGAAGATACAAGTCTATGGATAAGGGAACAAAGGCATTCAAAAATGCCAAAAAAGCAATCAGACTTTTTGACCCGAAGAAAAATACCTCTGACTGAGGTAAAGACCTATCCATAAATAAGCGATCAGAAAAATTGTATTTTCAATATAAAAATACCCATGTATTTCCATGTCACGGGATCAATCGATACTTTGATACATCATATCCAGACCATTTTCCATTTTTTGAAGAACTCCATTTTGATCAAACATAAGGTGCATCACGGAATCCCAGACATCATTTTCCTTATAGTGATAAGTCCAGACTTCATAATTTTTCAGCATAATCCGGGTATATTCCCCGGGTTGTCCCACCTTCAGAAGAACATCTTTTTTTGTAGAGCGGCCAACAACCAATTCACTAAATTTTTCTACCGTCAACACCTGCTCCCACGAAACAAGACGTCCATTTGAATCAAATCGGCCCATATGGGTATGCTGTCCCCAATAGCCTCTTGCATATTCAAGTAAAGTCGTATCACCATCCTGATAACGTGCTGTTGGCTGATCAAGACACATAATGACTTCTTCCTGTGTTGCTCCCAATTGAAATGGAGGGGAATTGAGGTTAATACATCCTGACAAAAGCATACTCAACACAACTAAACCACCAACCAAAAACCGTTTCATTTTCTGTTTCTCCACAATCAATATGGTTTTATACTAAGAAATGACAGTCTACACTGTGAATTATGGTTAAGGATATACCTTTTTTAAAGAAAACAGGCTATCTTTATGAAGATACGAAACTTTAAAATAAGCCATTTTCATTAACACAGACACCATCCGTATTTTGAATAAGGCAAAAAAGAGCTATGACAACCATTTCTCAAGACGATCTTATTGAATCCATCGCAACCGCTTTGCAATATATCAGTTATTACCATCCACTCGATTATATCCGGCAACTGGCAAGGGCTTATGAAGCCGAGAAAAATCCGGCGGCCAAGGATGCCATTGAGCAGATTCTTATGAATTCACGCATGTGTGCGGAAAATAAACGTCCTTTATGCCAGGATACCGGTATTGTGAATGTCTTTCTGAAAATCGGGATGGACGTTAAATGGGAAGGGTTTGCCGGCTCCATAAATGACGCCATTAACGAAGGTGTCAGAAGAGCATATATGCTGCCTGAAAACAAATTGAGAGCGTCCGTTGTTTCCGACCCCCAATTTGAAAGAAAAAACACGCGGGACAATACCCCTGCTGTCATTTTCATGGAGGTGGTTCCAGGCAATACCGTTGATGTTCATGTATCCGCAAAAGGGGGCGGTTCGGAAAACAAAGCCGCTTTAGTCATGTTAAATCCATCCGATTCCGTTATTGATTGTGTATTAAATAAAGTCGCTGAGATGGGTGCAGGATGGTGTCCTCCTGGCATTATTGGTATTGGCATTGGTGGTACAGCCGAAAAAGCGATTCTCATGGCAAAAGAATCCCTGATGGAAGATATTGACATGTTCGAACTCAAACAGCGTGGTCCCCAAAACAAGCTTGAAGAACTCCGAATTGAATTATGTGACAAAATCAATGCACTGGGTATTGGTGCACAGGGATTAGGCGGATTGACAACGGTTGTTGACGTCAAAATCAACATGTATCCTACGCACGCCGCATCAAAACCCGTTGCCATCATTCCCAATTGTGCCGCAACAAGACACGCCCATTTTGTATTGGACGGATCAGGTCCTGCCAGTTTGAAACCCCCTTCCCTATCTGAATGGCCGGATGTCAAATGGCAGCCCGACACGGAAAAATCGATACGTGTCAACTTAGATACCTTAACCAAAGAAGAAGTTGCTTCCTGGAAGCCCGGACAGACACTTCTTTTAAATGGAAAACTTCTCACAGGTCGAGATGCCGCGCACAAACGTATTCAGGACATGCTGGCAAAAGGAGAAAAACTGCCTGTTGATTTTACCAATCGAATGATTTATTACGTTGGTCCGGTTGATCCTGTACGTGATGAAGCCGTTGGACCGGCAGGCCCGACAACGGCAACCCGCATGGATAAGTTCACTGACACCATGCTAAAACAGACAGGGTTGATCGCCATGGTGGGTAAAGGGGAACGGGGTCCCGATACGATTGCTTCCATCAAAAAACATCGCTCCGCATACTTGATGGCAGTCGGTGGTGCGGCATATCTTGTTTCTCAGGCCATAAAAAAAGCTCGTGTGGTCGGGTTTGAGGATTTGGGCATGGAAGCCATTTATGAATTTGAAGTCGAAGATATGCCTGTGACTGTTGCTGTAGACTCAACAGGCATTTCTGTCCATGAAACCGGTCCCCAAAAATGGCATGAATATATTATCAATCTCCCGGGCGGAAAAATTCCGGTAAGTGGCAATGAGTTTCATCTGAAATAAAGCGGGACAGCTTGTGAAACAGACCGAATTTCCCATAGGTATTTTCGATTCAGGAATAGGCGGATTATCGGTATTGCGTCACATTCGCGAACAACTGCCAAAAGAGAACCTGCTTTATTTTGCAGATTCCGGTTTTGCGCCTTATGGGGAAAAACCGGAGTCCGCTGTAATTGAGCGGGTCATGAAAATTTCCCATTACCTGCTCAGTGATAATTGCAAAGCGTTGGTGGTTGCCTGTAATACTGCAACTGCAGCTGCGATCCACCTTTTGCGGGAAAAGTATCCCAACGTTCCAATCATCGGTATCGAGCCGGGATTGAAACCGGCAACTGCCCTAACAAAAAGCCGTATTGTAGGTGTACTGGCAACCGAACGCACCTTAAAAAGCAACAAATTCAAAAATCTGAAACAACGTTTAACTGACCAGACAGGTGTCAAATTCATCATACAGGCCTGTCCAGGGCTTGCCGATCTCATTGAAAAAAATGAGCTCTATTCCGCCAGAACAAAAAAACTTCTTCGGCATTTTATTTATCCCCTAATTGAACAGAATGCAGATACGATTGTTTTGGGGTGCACGCACTATCCTTTTGTTCAAACCCTCATTGAGGAAATACTGGCTGAATCAGGCATCTTACATACACGGATTATTGATACGGGAATTGCGGTTACGCGGCAATTGATTCGTCTTTTAAATCAGGATCAACTCTTGCAAAAAGAAGCAACTGCCCGTTCGGGTGTTCATGCCCTAACTACCGGAAATGCCACTTTGCTTTCCCGGCAATTTGAACAGCTTTTGCAAATCCGCCCTGATATTACCGCTATTTCAATATAAATCAGCTAAATTGCCAGAACGGGATATTGCCTTTATGCTTTTCATTTAATTATCTGTTACTATTTTTACTTGTCATTTACCAAAATCGGGAAATCTTATGTCGCTACCCTCACTTAAATTTACTTTGCTCGTCGATAATAACGCCCCGGATGAACTTGAGAAGGAACATGGATTTTCTGTCTGGATTGAAGTCGGGGATCAACGGATCCTTTTTGATACCGGACAACTCGGTGCATTACAGGTCAACGCAAAACGTCTTGGCATCAACCTGGAAGATGCCAGGACACTTGTTTTAAGTCACGGGCATTATGATCATACCGGTACTATTCCTGAATTTCTAGCCATTAATCCGAACGCTAAAATTTACATGGCCGATAATTTAAAAATCGACCGTTGGAGTAATAAACCGGGTACGGAGCCCCGTTCCATTGGCATTCCTGAACGTTCCAGACAAGCCTTGCTGTCTTTGCCGGCTGAAAGAATCACGGAAATCAAATCCCCTTACTATCTGATGCAAGGTGTTGGCCTGACGGGTCCTGTCCCACGTGTTTCCCCTTTTGAAGATACAGGGGGACCTTTTTATCTGGACAACGAAAGTAAAGCCGACGATCTGATTGAAGATGACCAGTCCATGTGGTTTGAAAC
>CAZAIY010000082.1:0-5672 GCA_964485295.1 uncultured Oxalobacter sp.
AATGGTCAGTCTTCTTAAACCAAAACATTGCGGGGCGAAATTCATCCAGCGGCAGTCAACCGCAACATTTCCGCTTCTGGTTAATTCCTCTGCCGGTTGAGGATCTGAAGAATGATTGGAAAAACCGGGATTTGTTCTGGTAAAGTCCGAATAGGACTGGCCACTTTTTTTCCAGTTTTCATAAATGGATTTTTCCATCCAGGGGATGGCGGGTTCTCCCGTTTCGGGATCATAACCGACGATGGAATGATGCCGGGGATGGGAAATCACACGACCTTTGTAGTCACCCAAAAAGGCATAATTGCCGTCGGAAGCCTCATTGATATCGCTGTATCTTTCCGCTGTCGGGGCAATGGTATTGGTAAATTGCATCAGATGATCATGGTTTAATGCAAGCGTGACCCAGCCAATGATTTTTCCATCATGCGAGACGGGGGTTGCCCAGCGCACAATTCCTTTAAAACGTTTGCCAACGGGATTTTCTTTTCCTGCATAGGCACTGTTTTGCGGTTCATAGGGAAGTCCCTGTTTTGCTGCCGTTTCGGGGGTGTAGAGCCCGATTATTTTGGAAGGCACATAAGAACCGATGACTTCGGATACATAAATTTCCTTGGGTTTGAGTTTTTTGAGTTCGGAAAAATAGGTTTCCGCTTTTGCAAACGTATTTTGCCGGATGGAAACATCCTGTAACTTGGGGGAAACAAGATCCGATGTGGTAACCTTGATCTGTTCTTTTCCGTTTAAATCCACAAAGGTGATTTCATAGTAAATCGGGATATTTTTTGTATTGAAAACAACAGGATTGCGATAATGAAACTGCTGCTGATCGGCATCATTTTCGGATATCACCGTTTTATTTTCCTGTACCGGTTTGACAGGCTTCCAGGATTTGCCGTCTTTTGCCAGCTCCCATTTATCATGATAGATCAAATTTTTACGCCTGCTTTCAATAAAGCGTCTGTAAATCTGTTCATCGGGTTTTTGTGTTCCTATGTAAAGAATATCCGTATCCCGTTCATACAGGAAGCTGGCGATGCTTTGGGCAACATCATTTGTCTGTCTTTCAATATCTTCCCGAACAAAAGCGTCCAATGCCTTGACGGAAGAGGAAACCGCTTCGTCGCCGACCTGATTTGTAATCTGGGCCAGCTTTTTAACCTGTACAACAAGATGACCGGCCAAATCCAGAGACTGCTGCCAGGCTATCCATCCGAGTAACAGTAAAGGGACAACCTTGATGACGATGAAAAGCAGGATTAATTTGGCCCGTAAAGAAGTTCCTTCCCAAGTTTTTTTCATATGTTTTTCCCGCTTTGTTTTTTAGGATGACAACTTGCCAATCTTGTTAAATGGAGAGGAACCCAACTGCAATATGTTACTTCAGACAGGGCAAGAAAATTTTATAATTACACGGATATTGTTAATATCTGTACAACAAATTATTGTAATACTTTTTTGTTATCTGATAAATGAATTGTTTCATCATGAAGTTCAGGTTTTCCGTTTTGGGAATAACAGGCAGTTCGGGAAGTGGCAAAACCACCCTGATTGAACAGCTTTTGCCGATGCTGACCCGGCAGGGGTATCGCATCAATGCGATCAAAAACAGTCATCATGCTGTCGAGCTTGAGCCGAAAGGAAAAGACAGTGCCCGTATGCGGATGGCAGGTGCGGCAGAAGTGCTTCTATCCTGTCCCTATCGTTATATGCTGGTACGCGAATTACATCATGAGGCTCCACCCAATCTGGACGAATTGATTTCAAGAATGACGCCGGCTGATTTGACTTTGGTGGAAGGTTTCAGGGAAGAGAAAATACCCAGGCTGGAAGTTTTCAGACCCGGTCTTGGGAAAAAAGCGATGTATCATGATGATGCCCGGATTGTGGCGGTGGCATCCGATATGCCCTGCCCTCAGGATTTGCCACGCCCGCTTGTCTGGCTGGATTTGAATGACGTCAAAAAAATACATGACTGGCTTTTTGTCAAAGCCAGTCATGACAGTCATAACTGATTTGTCAGGCAGGTTTTATTTGCCGGCGGAAAGCCAGTGCATGCTACTTAGGGATTCTGCGGCTTTTATCTGGGCGCAGGCAGGACAGGTTGCCATTTCGACATCGGCAACGCCTCCCATTAAGGAGCGGGTTTTGCCAAACAGACCGGAAGACGCAAATGCTGTTCCACAGTGGTCACATTTTTGCAATGGCTGACTTCTGACAACCGTTCCCGTGATTTCGGTTACCCGATTGCCATTTCGATTTTCAACCTTGATGGCGCCTGTCGGACAAACCGCCGCACAGGCACCGCAGCCTATACATTTGCTGGCAGGTAACAGAAAATCGTCAAAGACATAGCGGCGATCGCCGGTTTTGACCATTTTCAGTGCTTCCGCACCGACCTGGATACAGACCAGTTCACATAATCCGCATCCGATGCAAATATCGCAGCGAAGACAGCGCCCCGCTTCTTTTGCCGCATCTTTTTCGCTCCAGTCATATTGGATGAAATCATGTGTCCATTTGCGAATGTCGGGATCTTTTTCGGGGACATGCGGACGATTATGGCTGGCTCGGTAACTGGCATCGACAGGCAGACAGGTGACAAAGTCACGCCGCTGCGGTTTGAGTGAAGGCAGATCCATGCCTTTTTTCATCAGCCAGGAATCAATGGCTTCAGCGGCACGTTTTCCGGAACCTATTGCCGCAACTACGGTGCTGGCGCCATGTTGAATATCTCCACCGGAAAAAATACCGGGTTCGCCTGTTTGAAGCGTGACAGGGTCTGCCACGATATTGCCCCATTTGAGTTCAATTTTGCTGCCGTCGAGCCAGGAAAGATCGGCATCCTGACCAATACCGACCATAATCTGATCGGCATGAACGGTTACCGGTTTTGCTGTGGCGGCATCTGGCGCATTTTTGGACCTGGCAAATTCAATCAGGTTGCCTTCCATGATTTTTGTCGGTGCCCAGAGTTCAACGAGTTCAACACCTTCTGCCAGTGCCATTTCAACTTCATGGGGATTGGCCGGCATATCTTTACGGGTACGGCGATACCACATTTGCACTTTGGTGGCGCCCTGGCGGAAAGCGGTCATGGCAACATCGATGGCGGCATTGCCCCCTCCGATGACAATAACGTGGGGACCGATCCTTGGATTTTTTCCTGCTCTTACAGCAGACAGAAAATCCATGCCGCCTATGACAAAAGGCAGATCGTCACCTTCTATGCCCAGACGACGGGAATATTGCAGACCAATCGCAATGAAAGTGGCATCAAAACCTTTGTCCTGAAATTCGCGAACATTTTTGACTTTGTATCCATTATGGATTTGAACGCCCATTCTTCTTATCTGATCAATCTCTTCCTGAAGGATTTCATTGGGCAGACGGTAATTCGGGATGCCATATCGCATGATGCCGCCGGCTTCCTCTCTTTCGTCAAAAATTTCAATATGATGTCCTTTTTGTGCCAGGTAATAGGCGGTGGTTATCCCGGCCGGACCCGCACCCACGATTGCGATTTTTTTGCCCGTTGGTTTTGCCATGTCCTGTAATGGATAGGAGCCGGTACAGCGGGCGGCAACGGATTTCATCGGTTTGATCAAAACAGGCTGACTGACCGTTTTCTGGACACAGGCATTTTCACAGGGAGCAGGGCAGACCAGTCCGCATGAGTTGGGCAAGGGGGTATCTTTCAGTAAAACGGATAGCGATTTGTCGTAATCGCCATGTCCGATATGTGCCATCATGCTCGGAATATCGATATGGGCCGGGCAGGCCTGCTGACAGGGAACCACGCGAGGCTCAAAGCAGATGTCGGCGTTACAGATATTGTCCGTGACGTGTTTTAACCAGCTTTCCCTGGAAACCTTCAATGATGATCTTAAAGACGTTGCAAGCGAGTGTTCACTTTCAGGCAGGTTGTCTATTGCATTGACCAGTTCGTCGAGATGCCCTTTTGTAGCACGCCCCAGACTGATTTCTGTCATGATACGGGTGATTTTGGCCAGATTCGCCCGTAATTCGGGAGATTGCTTCTCTTTTGATTGAAGACGGATTCGAAAAGCTTCTATATGTTCTGTTACTGGACAGGTTTCTTTTTCAGGTTGAGTATTTTGTTCGGACATTTTCAGCTTATGTTTTATCTGAAGTTGATCAATGTGCAAAAGGACTTTGCCTGCTAATTCACAATATGAAAAGCATACCATGCCACCCTGACTCTGCAAAATATGCCTGTTTTGGGATTGGCAAATGGTTTATACGGCTATTATGGCACATTGATATCTGTTTACGTTAGGGTGTTGTATGATTTACTCCCAAAATGTTGTGAGATTGCCGCCCCTTTTTTCATTTTGGGGTACCATAATGAAAAAACGGAATTTTGTTACCAAATATTGAATTATTTTAAAACGGACCAAGGAGAGAAGGATGAATCGTTTTGTGATAGCCGAGCCGGAAAAATGTATCGGATGTCGTACATGTGAAGTTGCATGTGTGTTGGCACATCCGGCAGGTGTACCAAAAGGAAAGGAACTCTCCGCCGAAAATTTCTATCCCAGATTGAAACTGGTAAAGAATCTGACATTGACCGCTCCGGTTCAATGCCGCCAGTGTGAAAATGCCCCTTGTGTGAATGTCTGTCCGACAAAAGCACTGGTATATGACCGAAATACGGTTCAGCTTCGTGTCGAACTTTGCATTGGCTGCCAGTCCTGTGTCATTGCGTGTCCGTTTGGAGCCATGGAAATGGTTCAAAGACCCGTCAAGGAACAGAATCTGGGAACGCTAAAGGTCAAGTCATCTGTTTCTGTTGCCCAGAAATGTGACCTATGCATCGACAGGGAAGCGGGTCCTGCCTGTATCGAAGTCTGTCCGACAAAAGCCCTTCATCTTGTCGATCCGGAAACCATTGAGAATAAAACGACCAAAAGACGACAAGGCGCCGCATTTGTTATGCCAAATAATGCCTTCAAATAAAAAATCTTCTAAAAAGCTGTAAACGTGTAGGAGTAAGAATATGAAAAAAGTAATTACAGTCTGCCCCTATTGTGCTTCCGGATGCAAAATCAATCTGTTTGTGGAAAATGGGGAAATTGTTCGTGCAGAAGGCGCAAATGGTGTCAACAATCAGGGCGAATTGTGTTTGAAAGGTTACTATGGCTGGGATTTTCTTAACGACACGAAGCTTTTGACTCCTCGTCTGAAACAGCCCATGATCCGAAGGGAAAGAGGTGCGGAATTTGAAGCCGTTTCCTGGGAAACGGCCATTGAGTTTGCCAGCTCCCGTCTGATGGCAATCAAGGAAAAGTATGGCCCTGATGCGATTATGATGACAGGGTCTTCGCGTGGTCCTGGAAATGAAGCCAACTATATTGCCCAAAAAGTTGCCCGTGCGGCTGTCGGAACCAATAATATTGATTGCTGTGCCCGGGTTTGTCATGCTCCTTCCGTTTCCGGTCTGGAAGTGACTTTGGGTAATGGCGCCATGAGTAATTCCGTCTGTGAAATTGAAGATACGCAGTGTATTCTGATATTCGGGTACAATGCCGCCGAATCGCATCCTATTGTGGCCCGTCGCATTTTGAAGGCGAAGGAAAAAGGGGCAAAAATCATTGTCTGCGATCCCCGTGTGATTGAAACCGTTCGGATTGCGGATTTGCATCTGCCACTGA
>CAZAIY010000083.1:0-5633 GCA_964485295.1 uncultured Oxalobacter sp.
ATCACATCCTGATCTGGTTTCTGGCTTCTTTTTTAATCGGTTTAATTGGTGTTGGTGTTGCTATTGCAAGTGATCATGCCAATCAAGTTAATTTGTTTCTACAGGAAAAACTTAATTACTGGCTTTTACTGTTAATGCCAGTCTCTTTTGCTCTTTTCGCATGGATTACAAATCGTTACTTTCAGGGAACACAGGGGAGCGGCATCCCTCAAACAATTGCTGTAATCGATGATCCCGATGACCAGAAAAAAAACAATCTGCTCTCTATTCGCATTCTTGTCGGGAAAACTGTAATGCTATTGGGCGGTCTCGTCATGGGAGCTTCCATTGGACGCGAAGGACCAACCGTACAAATCGGTGCATCAATTAGCCATGCCTTTTATGGTTACGGTCCTTTCAAAACAGCAGAACATCGTCGTACTCTTGTTTTGGCTGGTGGTGCGGCTGGTATTGCCGCTGCATTTAATACTCCATTAGCCGGCATTATGTTTGCTTTTGAAGAACTGAATAAAAAATATCCTTTTAATGCACACAGTTCAACATTACTGACCGTCATTATTGCAGGTCTGGTTTCATTGGCCATTCAAGGAAACTATATTTATTTTGGCTCAACTAACGCCATACTGGACCTTTCCCAACATATTCCCGCCATTTTGATTTGTGGCGTAATCGGTGGTGCGGCAGGAGGATTTTTCAGTCTGCTGGTTCAAAAATTTTCTTCTTTCCTGCCTGAAAAAATCAGACTTTTTATTCAAAAATATCCTTACATTTTTGCTGCAACATGTGGTCTTATCGTGGCTGTTTTAGGTTTTGCGACCCAAGGATTGACCTTTGGAACAAGTTACATGCCGACAAAAATGACTTTGGAAGCCGAAAGCAGTCTGTTTGTCTGGTATTACGGCATTTGCAAGTTTCTTGCCACGTTTCTTTCTACAATAAGTGGTATACCTGGAGGCCTTTTTGCACCAACATTATCAGTAGGTGCAGGGTTAGGAGATAATGTTTCGTTGCTTCTTCCAACTATTGCCCCTCATGGCGCCATTATCATATTAGTCATGGTTGCCTATTTATCGGGTGTTACACGTTCACCGCTGACTTCCTTTATTATTACAATGGAAATGACAGGAAGCAATCATATGCTTTTGTCATTAATGATAACGGCTCTTTTGGCTAGTGTTGTTTCTCGATTTGTCAGCCCCATACCGCTTTACCATGCACTAGCTGAACGATTCGCTTATCGCCCACAAGAAAAACCATCCTTACAACACAGTTTATCTGATAAAAATTAATCCTATTATGAGTCAATTAATTGATTTTTCTCCCGAGCTTCTTGACGAAATAAAAAATATTCGCCGTGATATTCATGCCCATCCCGAGATGGCGTATGAAGAAAAAAGGACTTCCGAACTTGTTGCGAAAAAATTAGAGGAAAATGGTATTCATGTGATACGCAACATAGCCATTACAGGTGTTATCGGAAAAATCAAAAACGGGAACGGAAAACAGACCATAGGATTACGCGCAGACCTGGATGCTTTACCAATGGCAGAAGCCAACCAATTTGAACATGCTTCCCGTCATGCCGGAAAAATGCATGCCTGTGGTCATGATGGTCATGTGGCAATGCTATTAGGCGCTGCCATTCATCTTTCAAAAACACGGCATTTTAATGGAACAGTTTATTTTATCTTCCAACCCGCAGAAGAAAGTCATGGCGGAGCATTGCGTATGATGAATGAAGGAGTTTTTAATCAATATCCTGTTAATGCTGTTTTTGGTATGCATAATTGGCCAGATTATGCTGAAGGAGAATTCGCTGTAACAGCAGGGCCCATGATGGCATCTAGCAATACATTTACATTAACCATCCATGGTCGTGGCGGACATGGCGCCCAACCCAATCATACAATCGACCCCATCATGACAGCAATTCAAATTGCGCAAAGCTGGCAAACCATTATCACCAGAAACAAAGCTCCTGTAGATACTGCCGTATTATCGATTACACAAATTCATGCCGGTAGTACATTTAATGTTGTACCGGATCAGGCTGTATTGACTGGAACTGTACGCACTTTTTCAACTGAAGTGCTGGATCTGATTGAAAAACGGATGCGTGAAATTGCAGAACACGTTGCCACTGCATTTCATTGTCAAATCGAATTTAAATTCCAGAGAAATTATCCTCCCCTAATCAATCACGAAAAAGAAACGCTTATTGCCATTGATGTCATGGAATCATTAGTCGGAGAAAATCGGGTCATTAAAAATGCAACGCCGACGATGACGGCTGAAGATTTTTCTTTTATGTTGGAACAAAAACCTGGATGTTATATTTTTATTGGTAATGGTTCAGGAGAACATCGGGAAGCAAATCATGGCCCAGGACCCTGCCGGCTACATAACCCCAGTTTTGATTTTAATGACAATATTATTCCCCTGGGTATGAGTTATTGGGTCAAACTCGTGGAAAAATACCTTGCCTAGATCGTAGCTCCCTAATTTTTTAAAGAATGAGATAAAGAACATAAACTTATGATATAAATGATCAAACTAAAACAAATGTTTTCATTTTAGCCTGATATTCAATTTGCAAGAGAAGACACCATGAAATTAAAAGATATCATGACAAAATCAGTAGTTGTTGTTCAATTGGATGACAAACTGATTTTAGTAAAAGAAATTTTTGATCAATCAAAATTTCATCATTTATTAGTTGTCGATAACGGAAAACTTTTCGGAGTTGTTTCAGATAGAGATCTTCTGAAAGCAATCAGTCCTAATTTGGGAACCATGGTCGTCACTCATCGCGATTTGGCTACATTAAATAAACGTGTTCATCAAATTATGACGAGAAAGCCAATAACATTAAAAGCGGATAATTCTATTAGTGATGCCGCAGCTCTTTTTAACACGCATCAAATCTCATGCATTCCAATTGTTGACGATGAATTCAGACCCATAGGGATTGTTAGCTGGAGAGATCTAATCAAGACCATGTTACCCAAACCGGAACTTTGATTCTCTTATTACGCATTAATATTCTAAAAAAGCGGGTATGCTACATAAAGTGGTCTTCCAATTCTTATGGCATACACGCTTTTATTATTTTGGCTGAAGCCGTCAGATAATAATCTTCAAAGCCATACAAATCAGAATCTATGTGTCATACCGATTTGTAGCGCTGTAGTGCTTTCACCGTCATAGCCATAAAAATCTGCCGTGCTTTTTGCGTCCCAGTCTGTGTATGCAACCTGACCGTATATGGCAGTCCGTTTAGACAGGTTATATGTATAACCAACAGAATACTTCATAATATCGCCGTCAACACCCGCAACTTTTTCTCCATTAAGCTTTTTAATGTCATCCAAGGACATTCGTTGAACAGAAGCATCAAATTGACCTGATCCAATATCCCATTCCAAACCTAACAACCAATTTTCCTGTTCACTGGCCACAGGATATCCCAACCTGGTATTGGAATATCTTCCATTACCATCATATATGCTGTATCCACCCGCTTTAAATCCCTCATCCTTGGTTTTTTCATACAATAGAGATACACGTACATTATTGAATTTGTATGCAACACCAGCATTCCATGTGCTAGAGTCATTGGAATCTGCTATACGACTCCAGTTTGCTGTTGCCATCCATGAACCACTGTCATAGGACAAATTAATGCCATATCCATCATTGGAATAATCTTTACCTGCAGGATAAGTATTTAGGGGAATCCCCGTATCATTGTACCAATTACTTTCCGTATCATTACCCAAAGAATAGCTCAACCCAGCGGAAACACCCGCCCATTTCGGACTGTCATAACGTACTGTATTATCAATACGCGCAGAACGTTGGGTACTTTTAATCATTTGTCCAATTCCATCCTGACGGAACGGGTCAAATTTTTTAATTGTTTCCGTTGTTAACTCGTTGACTCGACCAAAGCGAATCGTACCCCAATTAATACTTGCCAACCCAATATTGGCAGCGCCTTCCCACTCTTTGTCCGCCTTACTATCCCTGATCCCTTCATTTACCATAAAACGGTTTTCCAATTGAAAAATGGCTTTTAAACCGGAACCAAGATCCTCTACCCCCTTAAAACCAATACGACTATCTCTGTTTTGTCCCATTCGAAGATCTCGCCCCGTTTCCTTGACATACCCCGTATCAAGAACCCCGTAAATCGTTACATTGGATTGTGCATGAACCATCCCCGCACCCGTGCCGAGTACTGCCAATACAATTAAAGTTTTTTTCATTTTTTCTTTCCTATAAAGGATTGATTCAAAAAACTGAAATTTCCAAATTTTTAGGCATAAAAATCAGGAGAAATACCGTCCAGAAAGAAAGTATTCCGTTTTCAATTCTAGTAAATGGAAATCGTCAAGGAGAATAAAATAGAACTTTTATTTTTTTAACAATAAGTAATGGTAATTTATTTATTGTTTATTACGGATATCCCAATAAATATCTAATGAAAAAAATTCCGTATTTCCGAGTTGCAAATCAATCACTTTCTTTTGCGCAACTCGGCGTACAGTACCCATACAATGCCAATGCATGATCTACCATTTCAAAACCACGTTCTCCTGCAATAGTTTGCTGCCGTTTTTCAATCCAGTCATCATGAAATTCTTCTACTCTTCCACATCTTAAACATACAATATGATCATGATGAAGACCTTCATTTAATTCATAAACGGCTTTCCCCGTTTCAAAAAAATTACGTGTTAAAAGCCCTGCCTGTTCAAATTGAGCCAATACTCTATATACTGTTGCCAATCCAATTTCTACATTATCAGCCATCAACAAACGAAAAATATCCTCTGCGCTTAAATGGCGTACAGGATTTTGCTGAAAAATTTCCAAAATTTTCAGTCTTGGCTGGGTTGCCTTGAGGCCACTTGCCTTAAGTTCTGCCGGGTTGTTGTTTTCGTTGGTATTTTTACTCATATTGAAATTCAGTTAAAGCACAAAATACTTCCTATTTTCATTATCTGTTTTATCATATAGTGTTTGTTTATCTTGCTCAATGAATTGAAACAAGGATTAAATTATACAATGCATACAACCTTGTCCTCAAAATGGACTTTTTTAGTCTTATTTCTTGCAACTATATTGCTTGCAGGTTGTGGTGTGACCACAAAAAAAACATTTCTTGATGAGCCTGTTCAGGAAACCGTCAATAATGCTGTACCCGTATCAAGCAGTGCTTCCGTACATACTCCTTCTGAAAATTTATCCCAAAACCCGGCTCTGAATCAGGGAGAAAAAACAGGAATGCAAAAATTGCTGAATGTTTTAACCCCGTACAGAATTAACATTCAACAAGGCAACTTTGTCTCCCAAGAAATGTTAACCCGTGTGCAACAAGGCATGACAAAAGAACAAGTCCGTTTTGCTTTAGGAACACCTCTTCTTACGGATGTTTTCCATGCAGGACGTTGGGATTATATCTTCCGGCTTCAAAAACCAAGTGGAGAAATCACAAATAATCGTGTCATTATTTATTTTGAGGATAACCGAGTCGCACGTATTGTCAATGACCCATTACCTAACGAAACGCAATACCTGGAAACGGTTGCCGGTCCAGTTCAGAAACAAAAAGAAGATACTGCCAAATC